>JAUWCU010000028.1 GCA_030609135.1 Candidatus Stahliibacteriota bacterium
TATTTGACGGGGCTCGCCCTGTAAAATACAAGATATTTGTGGTTTTTACCACATTAATCTCTTTGCTAAACTTGTTTTCTGTAGACATCGCAAGTCTCTTTTTATTATTTGACGGGGCTCGCCCTGTTCTTTCTTTGGCGAATCCCGACCAATATCGGGACGATCCTGCGTCTCCTGCAAGTCCTACCATTATCAATGGCGGGACGATCCTACAAGCGTGTTTCGAGATTTTTCGAGAAACGAAGCGATACTGCATTATTTAAAATATGATCGGTTCATGGTATTCACCGAATTCTTCTTTCAATGTACCGCACATCTCACCGAGCGTGGTGTAAGCGCGTACGCAATCTAAAATTCTGGGCATCAGGTTAGAACCATCAGCCGCGGCTTTACGTAACTCTCTGAGCGTTTTTTTAACCTCTTTATTGTTGCGTTCTCGTTTTATACCCTTGAGTGCTTTGAGCTGATCACGTTCAACTTGCTTTGAAATCTTCAGTATCTCAATCGTTGGTCTCCCCTTTTCTTCAAATATATTCACGCCAACATGAAATTTTTCCTTCTGTTCCAGGCTCTTCTGATACTGATACGCACTCCTTGATATTTCGCGCTGGAAAAATCCTTTATCGATTGCCTTGATCACACCACCCATTTTATCTATTCTTCTAAAATAATCATATGCCCCTTTCTCAAGTTCATCAGTCAACGCCTCGACACAGTATGAGCCACCAAGGGGATCAATAGTATTAGCAACACCGGTTTCATAAGCTATTAATTGCTGAGTGCGCAAGGCGATCTTGACCGCGTTTTCAGTTGGCAGGGCATAGGTTTCATCCATCGAGTTGGTGTGGAGTGATTGAGTTCCTCCGAGCACTGCCGCGAGCGCCTGGAAAGCAGTACGCATAATATTGTTGTCCGGTTGCTGTGCAGTCAATGTACAACCAGCGGTCTGGGTGTGAAACCTCATCAAATATGACCGGGGGCTTTGGGCATTATACTTATCCTGCATAAGCCGTGCCCAGATCCTTCGCGCGGCGCGGTACTTGGCAATCTCTTCAAAGAAATCAAGGTGTGAGTTGAAGAAAAAAGAGAGCCTTGGGGAAAACTCGTCAACTGAAAGACCAGCTTTTATACCGTACTCAACATAAGTAAAACCATTCTTCAGGGTAAAAGCAAGCTCCTGTAGTGCCGTGGAACCGGCTTCTCTTATGTGATAGCCAGATATTGAAATCGTATTCCATTTAGGCACATGCTCAGCACAGTATGCCATGATGTCGGTAATGATGCGCATCGATGGTTCTGGAGGGTATATCCATGTCTTCTGTGCCTGGTATTCTTTAAGCATGTCATTTTGAATAGTTCCGGTCAAAAGTTTCATTGGCACGCCCTGTTTTTCACCAACAACGATATACATTGCCAAAAGCATTGCTGCCGGTGGGTTAATCGTCATGGAAGTCGATATTTGGTCGAGTGGTATGCCGTGAAATAATATCTCCATGTCTCTCAGGGTATCAATCGCAACCCCGCACTTGCCTACTTCACCGCAGGCGAACGGATCATCAGAATCACGACCGTACAGTGTAGGAAAATCAAAAGCAACTGAAAGCCCTGTCTGTCCATGGTTTAGAAGATATTTGTAGCGTTTATTCGTATCTTTTGGCGTGCCAAAGCCAGAAAATTGACGCATTGTCCAGAGCCGACCCCGATACATATTCGTGTAGACCCCGCGCACATACGGAAATTCACCCGGGTAACCCAGATCTCGGTCATAATCAAAACCTTTAATGTCGTTAGGTGTATACAATACCTTTGTTGTTGTTCCAGAAACCGTGGTGAACTTGTGATCTCGCTCCTTGCAGGTTTTAAGCTTTTTATCCCAAATGTCTTTTTTCATATACCCCCTCAATAAATTACAAACCCCAAGCACCAAGAACCAAACAATACCTAAATTCCAATACCCAAATTACCCCCTCCTTTATCCTCCCCCTTGAAGGGGGAGGAAGATGGGGGTGAATGTTTCGGATTTAGTGCTTGGAATTTCTCAACATATTATTGGTCTACAATATAGCCAACTGGTTAACCTAACTACCGATGCTTTCTCGGTTTAATAATGCTCTTGGCGATTTTGCTGGCAATGTTATAGGGGTTCAGCTTTCGTCGGTAGACCTTATCAACGATTCTTTCCATTTCTTCCTTTTTGATGATTCTTTCTCTCAAATGTGATCTTATGTTTTCTTCAACTAATTCATTGATGCGCTTCATGATTTTCGCCCTTCTTTCTTGTTCAAGACGACCACTCTTGTTCAGGTATGCCTGGTGATTTTTCATCTCAGCAACAAGTGCAGCAATACCCATCTCCTTAGTTGCGGTCGTTTTGAGAATCGGAAAGTGCCAACCTATTTTCTGCTCACGTAGTTCAAATGCGAATTTGATTTCCATAAGCAACCGGTCAGATCCATCGCGATCACCCTTATTAACAAGGACGATATCAGCGATCTCTAATAACCCGGCTTTCATTACTTGAATACTATCACCTGATTCAGGCACCAGGACAACGACCGTGGTGTCACAGACTTCAGCTATATCCAGCTCAACCTGTCCCACGCCAATAGTCTCAATGAGAATATAATCCATGCCTGCTGCATCAAGCACCAACGCCGCATCGTTTGTTTTGCGTGCTAAACCACCAAGGCTGCCCCGCGAAGCCATGCTTCTTATAAAAACACCATCTTTCAATGCCAAATCAGTCATCCTGATGCGGTCACCAAGTAATGCACCACCGGAAAACGGTGATGTAGGATCTACCGCAATAATACCGATCTTATTATTTTTCTCAAGCAGCTTTTTGGCAATTACATTTACAAGTGTAGACTTGCCCGCGCCTGGCGGCCCTGTAATTCCTATATGATACGCCTTACCTGTATGCGGAAATATCGTCTCTAATATCATTGTGCTGACATCATTTTCTACTGCGCTAATTGTCTGCGCAATAACCCGCTTGTCGCCCTTTAATAATTTCTTTAAGGAATTCATTTTTATGCTTATATCTTCATTCTTCATTTACTTTATCTGCTAATTTGCTGATATTTGCTTCTTTTATTCGTGCATAGCCATTTTTAATCTTCATTATTCTTCTCATGAGAAATCTGGTGAAAAAATTCAAGTTTTCCAGAACCAATTCACCGCCAAACAATTGTTTTGACACTGCGTGATTCAACAATTTTTCTGGAAATGATTCGGTTATATATTGCAGTTTATCTTCGCCAGAGCAAATAAATACTGCAACTTTTTTCTTTAAAAGTTTGTCAAGATTATCTTTGGCATAGTTAGATAGTTTTTTCTGAATTTTCCCTATATAAATCGACCCGCCAAGTATTACAGTATCGAAATCTTCTAAATCAGGGAGTGCTTCCTTGACATTTGCCAGCACTGTTTCGCCATTAAGTTTTGCCTTTAGCATCTCAGCGCATTTTTTCACTGTTCCGTGTTTTGTCGCATAAACAATCAAGTTTTTCATTTTTCCCTCCTCGATATGGGGTCAAATCGTTTTCTTCTTTAAGTAAGGAGCATTTCAGCACTTTTGAGATACTTCTTCGCCCTTTCAATTAGAGAGTCTATTTCTTTCATGCAGGTACGCCTTCCCTTCTTACATTTATAAGCAATGGGCTGTTAATTGTAGAATAGTCATCCTCAGACACGGGATAAACCGATATCAACTCTCCGTGTTTTAGATTTATCTCTGTGATTATATCGATCATCCTGTCAATTTCTGCTCCCGGAATAACTTTTCCTTTAAGAATAATAATCAGATCTATATCTGACTCTTTTGTTGCATCACCCCGTGCCCATGAGCCATAAAGAATAATATCTTTTAATCTTTTGCCATACAATTTTTCAATCTGTTCCCGGAACTCTTTAAGTATTTCCTTTATTCCCATGACGCCTCCCTTTTTTCTCTGGGCAATTATTTGACATTCCACAGAAAGGACAAAATTCTATCTTCGGTGCTGTAGCTTTTTCTGTATCCCTCATTATTGCTACTTTAACAATACCCTTGCAATACTTACATTGGTACTCTTCCACATGACTCATATCATTCATCATTTTTCTTTTCTCAATGTTGTACCACAGTAATTTCTTTCATTTGTCTTGAATCACCAATTATTATTTTGTGTAGTGTTTTCATGTTACTTCGTCACAATTCCTTCTGTGCTTTTTCGATTTTGGCTCATTATCTACATTTGAGTAAGTTTTTTCATGCTTTGAGAGTTCCGAATCAGGTTCATTTCTTCTCATCTTTTTCAATAAGATATCTCAATCTATTTCTCAAATCGGGAATATCCTTTTCAACTGTATCCCAGACAGCATCAAGGTCTACACCTAAATAATTGTGTATCAACTTGTCTCTCATTCCCGTCATATCTTTCCAGGGTATTTCAGGATACCGCTCCCTAATCTCCTTAGATAACCTCTTTGTAGCTTCACCTATTATTTCGATCTGCCTTATTACTCCATCCTGTATAAGGTCATTATCCATGAAGCCTTCGTATTTTATACCCTGAGTATATTCTTCTATCTTAACTATGGCATCTAATATGTGCCTCAAATATATGGAATCGTCTTTTTTCATCCGTAAATTACCTCCATCTCCTTTTTTATCGTATCAATTAAATACGGACTAATAGATTTTTCCGTCAGCAAATCAACTTTTATTCCCAAGACTTCAGATAGCTCTCTTTCTATTCTCACGAGTTCAAGAAGGCTTTTCCTTCCTGAAAATTCTACAATAATATCTATATCACTTCCTGGCTTTTCTTCTCCCCTCACATAAGAGCCAAAAACAGCTATCTTTGTCGCCCCTTGATTTTTAAGTTGTCGAGTAATCTCTTTAAAGATTTCTACTCTATTCATCATTTTGCACCTCTTACGGAGTTCGGCGATATGGGGTCAAATCTCGAAACTTAAAAAATTGAATAGAATCTCAAAACTTGTATCATAACATTATGATTTGTCAAGTTTCGACAGCCTGACCGAGAATGTCGAAATTTGACCCCATTGCTTTTTCGATCTTTGCCCATGTATCGCGTAATGATACGGTTCGGTTAAATACGAATGCGCCATCAGAAGAATCTGGATCAACGCAAAAATAGCCGAGCCTCTCGAACTGATATCGATCTCCTGGTTTTGCATCTTTTAGACCTGGCTCAACCCAGCAAGAACTCAATACTTCTAAAGACTCTGAATTTACATTGGATGTAAAATCTTTACCTTCATCTGCTTCATTAGGATTTGCTTTCGTGAAAAGGCGATCATACAACCGCACTTCGGCTTTAAGCGCATGATTAGCTGAAACCCAGTGGAGTGTTGCCTTTACTTTACGGCCATCAGGTGCATTACCACCACGTGTTTTTGGATCATACGTGCAGTGTAGTTCGACCACTTTTCCTTTTTCGTCTTTAATCACATCAACACACTTGATAAAATACGCATAACGCAACCGTACTTCACGACCTGGCGCCAGACGAAAATATTTTTTGGGCGGCTCTTCACGAAAGTCATCTTGTTCAAGATACAGCACACGAGAAAACGGAACCTTTCGTGTTCCCATACTCGGGTCTTCTGGGTTGTTCACGCAATCCAATTCTTCTACTTTATCTTCTGGGTAATTGTCAATGACTACCCGAAGCGGATGCAGTACTGCCATGACACGCTGGGTACGTTTATTCAAATCCTCACGCAGACAATGCTCAAGCAGTGCCATATCGACAACACTATCTGTTTTTGCCACACCGACACGCTCTAAGAAATTTCTAATTGCTTCTGGTGTGTAGCCACGTCTGCGCAAACCTGACAAAGTCGGCATCCTTGGATCATCCCATGCATTAACATCCCCCCTCTCTACTAATTTCAACAGTTTTCGTTTACTCAACACGGTATAACTAAGATTGAGACGCGCAAATTCAATTTGCTGTGGGTGATGAACACCTAACTCGTTCAAATACCAGTCATACAAAGGTCGATGATCTTCAAATTCCAAAGAGCAGAGTGAATGAGTAATGCCTTCGATTGAATCAGACTGACCATGTGTAAAATCGTATGTCGGATAGATACACCATTTATCTCCCTGACGATGGTGTGATTTATGTAAAATACGATACATAACTGGATCGCGCATATTCATATTAGACGCAGCCATGTCGATTTTAGCCCGGAGTACTCTGGCGCCATCAGAAAATTCGCCTGCTTTCATGCGCTCGAATAAATCCAGGTTTTCCTCGACTGAGCGATTACGAAATGGAGTTTCCTTACCAGGTTCAGTCAGGGTACCGCGATGTTCACGAATTTCTTCAGCAGAAAGGTCATCGACATATGCCTTACCTGCTTTGATAAGTTGTACAGCCCAATCGTAAAGTTGGTCAAAATAGTCAGATGCATAGTATTCTCGGTCTGCCCAATCAAAGCCAAGCCAGCGAATATCTTCTTTTATGGCATCGATATATTCCTGCTTCTCCTTGATAGGATTCGAATCGTCAAAACGCAGGTTGCACAGACCATTGTAATCTTCGGCGATACCGAAATTGATACACAGTGATTTAGCATGGCCAATGTGCAAATAACCATTTGGCTCCGGCGGAAAGCGCGTGTGAATTGACTTATGTTTACCAGTAGCCAAGTCATTATCGATGACTTCGCGAATAAAATCGGTAGATCTTGTCGGTTTGTTTTTTGTCATAAGATTCTTACTTCTTAAATCTAAACCTTGCCCTAAAATGGCGCAAGGATAATTCCCTGCCCGAAACAACCTCAACCCCTGGGATATTGTCCCGGCATTCGTGCAACACATGCATCGCCTCAGCAACCGCATCAAGGTCGCGCTTCTCATACCTGAGCCTGGGTATTGCAAACCGGACAAAATTGACTTCAGGCGCGATCTCTTTTTGGGAACTCTGGTCGTATGAACCAAAGGCAAAATGACCGAGCTCGCATGCTCGGTGTCCGTATGCAGCCAAGAGCACCGCAGTCAAGGCTATTCCACCAAAATCGTCCGGTTTCATCCCAGTGTCTTTGAAAAATCTATTTACATCTACATATACTGCATGACCGCCGGTTGGCAGAAGAACAGGTATACCAAGATTACTCATGGTCTTGCCAAAATCCTGAACCTGACTTATTCGGTAGGTCAAATACTCTTCTTTGGTCACAATTTTCAGTCCAACTGTCAAAGCCATAATATCTCTGCCAGAAAGACCACCATAAGTAGGATGCCCTTCTTTTATAATCTGGTGGTGGACCAGAATATCGGGCATGTCCGGAAATTTTTTCATGAATAGACCGTTATGTTTCAGGAACAATCCGCCACCCATATTCACAAGACCATCCTTCTTAAAACTGATGGTGAATCCATCGACATAAGAAAACATCTCTTTCACAATATCTTCTATTGTCTTATCTTCATACCCCTGCTCATATCGCTTTATGAACCACGCATTCTCGGCAAAACGACAGGCATCAAAGAACAGAGGGATCTTATAAGTCCGGGTGAGTTCTGCAACAACTTTGATGTTCTCCATGGAAACCGGATGACCGGCTGCAGTATTGTTCGTAATTGTTAAAAAGACCATAGGAATCCTATTATGCGATATCCTTAGAAGCTCTTTGAACCTCAGTACATCCATATTGCCCTTGAAATGAGATGGCGAATGTTCATCTTTCAATTCAGGACAGAATAGATTCAATGCCTCCATATTATTTGCCTTAATATGGGCAGCCGTCGTGTCAAAGTGCCCGTTGTTAGGAATAACAAAATCAGATCCGTATTTGCCCAAGACAGAGAATAGCGTATCCTCACAAGATCTTCCCTGGTGAAAAATAAAGGCATTAAGTGATCCAGAACTTGGGTCGTTGAAGAACTCATGTCCAAAAGTTTCTCTAATCTGTTTCATCAGTAAATAGTATCCCCGGTTCGAACCATAAGCTTCATCGCCGAGGTGCAAGGCAGCCCATTGTTCACTTGTCATCGTCGAAACCCCAGAATCGGACAAAAGATCACAACCAGTTATCATCTCTGACGGAAAGTAAAATACGTTCAAACCAACATTCTCCAATGCGTCAGCGCGTTCTTCTGGAGAAAATATTTTTTTCATCTCCACCGAATGGTTGAAATATGGTCGCGCGCGCAGGTTCAGATCCTTCTTTTCAGGGATGTTCTTAATAATATGGCTTAAGTTCATTTTCGTATACATTAGTCTAAAGATGCCTCAAGTATTTCTGAAATATCCATGACTTCAATATCTACGTCCATTGATTTCATGGTTTCCTCGAACATATGGAGACAATACGGACAGGCAACACAGAGTATATCAGCACCAGTTTCCAATATCTGTTCAGTACGGATGTTTGCAAGCCTTTCATCCTGGGGCCAGTCAAGCCACAAACCCATTGAACCACCGCCGCAACAGACACTGAATTCTCGATTGAAAACAGGAACCTCAACAAGATTCAAGCCCGGAATGCTCTTCAAAATCGCTCTTGGCTCATCGAAAATATCCATTTGCCTACCCAATGTACATGGATCATGGTAGACCACTGTTTTTCCAAAGGGCTTTTTCGGGACTATTTTCTTCTCCTTAATCAACTGGTCAAACACCTGTACTGCGTGGCGTGTTTTAAACCCATCATAATATTCTGGGTATTCCCTGGTAAAAGTCACTAAACAATGGGGCGATGTTGCGATTACTTTTTGCACCTTAGCTTTTTTGAACAGCTCAGTATTTTGCTTAACCGCGGTCTGAAAAACCTTTTCCGCACCCACCCTGCGTACCGCCTCGCCGCAACAGAATTCATCTTTTCCCATTATACCAAAAGAAATACCTGCTCGTTTCAGTATCCTTGCGCTAGCCTGGGCAACCTTTTTGGCGCGTGCATCATAAGCTGGAAAACAACACGGGAAATACAAGTACTCGCAGGCCTCAGTATATTGAGGTATGTTCAGACCCTCAGCCCAATCCGCCCTCTTCTCAGCTGGTTCACCAAGCGGATTCCCTGAATTAAAAAGCCGGGCAACGACACTCTTCAATTCACCAGGATAAGAATCAAAATCAACGAGTATCCTTCGGACTGCACGCAGCACATCGGATAGACCCACGCCGCGCGGACACTCGGATTTACAAGCATCACAGCCTACACATCTGAACACATCAATGGTATCAGCCGCAATCGCTTCTTTTTCTTCGCTGTCGATTATTGCACCGAGCTTGATTCTCTGACAGAACCGATACGTAGCGTAATTCAAACCTCCAAGAAGGTTCCAGGGACATGCCGCCATACATCGACCGCACTGATAGCACTTTATAACATCATCACCGCCAGATTCGATGATTGCTTCCCGTACTTCCGTATTCATTTTTATAGCACTACCCAAAAATTATCCTTTCGCTTGTTTCATCTCTAATATCTTGGTTTTCAGAACCGGTACGACCTTGAAAAGGTCATCGACAATACCGTAATCAGCCTCACTGAATATCGGTGCATTTGGGTCCTTGTTCACCGCGATAATCGTATCTGCACCCTTCATACCGATGATGTGCTGGAATGCACCAGAAATACCGAGTGCAATGTAGAGTTTGGGCTTTACTGTTTTGCCTGAAGAACCAATCTGCCGATCTTTTGGCAACCAACCAGCATCAACAACGGGCCTTGAGCACCCAACAACGCCACCAATAGTCTCAGCAAAATCCTCAATAATTGATAGATATGCCTTTTCTTTTACACCCCGGCCAACACTTACCAGTACATCGGACTTTGTGATATCAACTTCGCCAACTGCTGCTTCAATATATTCGATGAACTTACGATAATCAGGCTGCGCAGATACTGGTGTATCTATTTTTTCAACTACTCCATCCAAACTGCTCTCTCCAGCCGGGAAACAACCGCTGCGCAGTGTTATCATATAACCAGCGTTCTCACGTAGTAGCACCTTCGCGTTCAGTTTTCCATCGTATATCTGACGCGTAACCTTGAGTTTCTGTTCAGCAAGCTCGACATCAAGACAGTCAGTAGTAAATGGCATACCGAGCTGTGCAGCAAGTGCTGGGCATAAATCCACACCAAAGGCAGAATGACTGATCAAGGTCAGTACAGGGTTTTGCCGCTTGATGATCTCAGTAAGTGCGGTCTGATAAACCTCAGAATTAAAGTCTTCATAGACTTCATTATCCACGACAAGCAAACGGTGCGCTTGACCTTTGAGTATCTGTACAAAATTATCAGTATTGTGCCCCAGGATAACCGCCGTAAGTTTCGTATTCCCTTTTTCAGCAAGCTTCCTGCCGCAGCTCAGCAATTCATATGTAATATCTCTTATTATACCCTGTCGATGTTCGACTAATGCAAAAATCTCATTCATTTCTCACCCCCATCAGATTAACCCCTTTTCCTTGATAATACCTGCGACTTTCGCTGAAATTTCATCCATGCTGCCACTTAGAATCTCTGCGCGCTTGCCTGCTGGTGGAGTAAACAACTCTTCGAGACTCGCATTAGCTTGAATACCTGTCGGCTCGATTTCAGATGCACCAATTACCTTGATTTCCTTTTTTGCTGCACGCCTGATCGCAATGAGTGAAGCATACCGTGGTTCATTAATACCAGTCTGGATTGTAAAAAGAGCTGGCAGGGTCATATCTAAGTGTTCTATTAAACCGCCTTCGAGCTCTCGATGAACCTGGGCTTTTGTGTCTTGAATGTCGATTTTGGTAACCAATGTGGCATGCGGTACACCAAGCAGTTCAGCAAGGGTTACACCAACCTGTGAATAGTAATCATCAGTCGCAATACAACCGGTGAATACAACATCGAATTTCAGGTCTTTTATTGCCGCTTTTAGAAGCTGTGCAGTCTTGTAGCCATCGAGTCCTTCAAAATCCTCCGCCTTTATCCGAATTGCGCTATCCGCGCCTTTAGCCAAAGCAATACGCAATGTATCTTCAGCCTGGACAGTCCCTAAAGAAACTGCCGTCAGAGTACCACCGAATTTTTCTTTTAAAAGAATCGCCTCTTCGAGTGCGTAAGTATCAGATTCATTCATATCAAAGGTCAAGCGGTCTTTTACAATATCCTTACCAGAAGAGTCAATTTTCACATCAGCCTCAGCGGTCTGTGCAACTCTCTTGATGCAGACTATAATATCCAAAATAACCTCCTATCTAGTAAAGAAACCAAGTCCCAAGAGCCAAGTTCCAAGAACCAAACAAAGATATTAGTCGGACATTCTGGTCTGTGAAATATCCTTGGGAGTTGGAATTTGGAATTTGGAACTTACCTTGTAAGTTCTCTTGCAATGATTATTTTCTGGATCTCGTTCGTTCCTTCATAGAGTTCGAGTATCTTGGCATCACGGTAAATTCTTTCAATAGGATAATCCTTTGTATAACCATAGCCACCGTGTATTTGAACTGCCTTGCGAGCAACATCTACAGATATTGAAGAAGCATAGTACTTTGCCATTGCCGCTTCTTTTGAGAATCTCGTCATCCCTTTGTTCTTGCAGTGCCCGGCATAGTAAACGAGCATCCTTGCGGCTTGAATCTCAGTAGCCATTTCAGCAAGCATTGACTGCACCATCTGAAAATTGCATATCGGCTGCCCGAATGTCTTACGTTCCTTTGAGTATTTTATGGATTCATCGAGTGCACTCTGAGCAATACCAACCGCCTGTGCACCAATATCAATCCTCGAGACATCAAGTGTGTTCATGCACATCTTAAAACCTTCACCCTCTTTGCCTAATAGGTTCTCTCTGGGTATTTTCACATCTTCAAAGATCAATTCACAATTCGCCGTTGCCCTGATACCCATTAGATCTTCATGCTTACCAAGACTAAAACCAGGCGTATCTCTTTCAACAATAAAAGTGCTCATTCCTTTATGCTTCAACTCCTTGTTAGTATACGCAAAAACCATGTAAATCCCTGCCTCACCGGCATTTGTGATAAACCTTTTTGTGCCGTTAAGGATGTAGTGATCGCCGTCCAACCGCGCCGTAGTTTCCATAGCCGCCACATCCGACCCGGCATTCGGCTCAGTTAAACCAAATGCGCCGAGCTTTTCACCTTTGCAGAGCAAAGGTAGATATTTCTTCTTCTGTTCTTCATTACCAAACTGCATAATAGGATAACCAGCGAGAGAATTGTTTACTGCAACAATAACACCGGTCGATGCACAAGCTCTGGAAATTTCCTCGATCGCAATAGCCAGCGAAATATAATCGAAACCAGCACCCCCGTATTCCTCGGGAATAATGATACCAAGCAAACCCAACTCGGCCATCTTCTTGATATTATCCCAGGGGAACTCACCAGATTTGTCAATGTCTGGAGCCACTGGCGCCAATACACTATCAGCAAACTTCTTGACCTGGTCTTGTAACATCTTTTGGTCATTAGTTAAATCGAAATTCATTGAACCTCCTTTTTCTTGCAGAAAATCTTTATTTCCCCAATATTTGTCTGGCGATTACTATCTTCTGTATCTCGGATGTTCCTTCGCCGATCTCCATAAGTTTCTCATCGCGTAAAAACCGCTCCACCGGGTATTCATTGGTCAACCCGAGCATACCATGGATGGTTATCGCCATATCACATGCCTTGGTACCGATAATCGAAGCGTAGTATTTTGCCATGGCAGACTCTTTTGTGAACGGCAAATCATTGTCTTTAAGCATTGCTGCTTGATATATAAGCAGCCGTGCAGCCTCCACTTCAGTTGCCATTTCCGCTATCCTCGACTGTATAGACTGCATTTTTTTCATCAAACGACCTGATGATTTTTTATTTTCCTTGACGAACTTTACAGAAGCATCCAGGGCACCTTGGGCAATACCTAAAGCAAGGGCGCCGATTGAAATCCTTCCTCCATCAAGCGTCCCCATAAATACTTTGAAACCTTCACCTTCTTTGCCCAGAAGATTGTCTTTGGGCAATGCGCAATCCTCAAAAACTAACTCAGATGTCATTGAGCCCCGCAAACCCAATTTATCCTCTTCCTTGCCAGGTGAGAAGCCAGGTGTCCCTTTTTCAACGATAAAAGCTGATATGCCAGCATACCCTAATGAAGGGTCTTTGGTCGCAGTGAACACAATTATATCGGCAACGCCTCCTGATGTTATAAAGCGCTTGGTTCCGTTCACAATGTACTTGTCACCAATCAATTTTGCCGTGGTCTGAGTGCCTGCGGCATCACTTCCAGCATTAGGTTCGGTAAGCCCAAATGAACCGATTTTCTCACCGCGCGCCATAGGAATAAGGTATTTCTGTTTCTGCTCTTCAGTACCCGAGTGGTATACCGGGTAAACACCCAACGAAGAATGCGCTGCCAGGAAAATCCCGGTTGAACCACATACCCGCCCAATCTCTTCAACGGCGATCGCATACGAGAACACATCAAGACCCGCTCCACCATATTCTTTGGGTACATACAAGGCAAGCAGCTCCAACTCAGCCATCCGCTTAATAAGATCCCAAGGAAATTCACTATTCATGTCGAGTTCTTTGGCGCGGGGTGCGACTTCCTTATCTGCAAACTCCTTCACCTTTTTTCTGAATTCTTTATGTTTTTCATCAAGAATCATAGTAGCTCCTTAGCTAATACTGATTCCAAGTCAACTGGCGTTGCGTTCAATACCTGCATTGTCTTGGCATCCCTCATATGGCGCTCTACTGGATACTCCTTTATATATCCATAACCGCCATGTACCTGAATTGCATCCAGACCGCAGCTTACTGCTGTTTTACTGACAAACAAACGTGCAATGTGTCCATTCAATGAACATTTTTGCTCCATATCTGCTAATGCCGCGGTATCGTAAACCATGAACCTCGACGCGGTTATCTTTGTTTTCATGTTAATAAGCATTTCTTGTACCATTGGGAATTCACATATCGCGCGTCCAAATTGCCGGCGCTCCTTTGAATAGTTCAAAGCAGCATCATATGCAGCTTCAGCAATGCCTAATGATATGGCAGAGAATATAATATCTGAGTAGTTTTGAATATCTTGGAACACCTGTTCTGATTCTTGCGGTGCAGCTAAGCATTTGTCATTGGGCAGATTAATTGACCTGAACTTGAGACCGACAATGCCTGCTGCTCGCATACCGAGTATCCGGTGTTTTGACAAACTATCTTCAGGGCTCTTATCATAAATATGAAGAGTCCTACCCTTTTCTGTTTTTACTGGCAAGATGATAAACTTCGCCGCCTCACCGTTCAAGACAAAATCAAATAACCCAGCAATTGAAATAACACCTTGTTTTTCCTCATGTTCGATTTTTCGCTCACTCGATTCAAAGCCGGTTTCAACGACGTAGCCACCCACAACGCCTTTTGAGAGCTGTTCGAGATACTGCTCTTTGGTCGGTTCTGAACCGTACTTCATTATTGGATATGCTACCAAACAGTTATTAACGGCAAGAATCAAACTAACCGACGCACTGACTTTAGCAAGCTCCTCAACGGCAATACACAAACAGGTTGTATCAAGATCAGCCCCACCGTATTTTTCAGGTATGATAAGACTTGATAGCCCAAGCTCGGAGAGCTTTTTCACAATATCAACCGGAAAAGTACTTTCCTTATCAATTTCACTGGTAATAGGTTCAAGTTCAGATTGAGCGAATTTCCTCACTTCATTCTGGATCATCTTCTGTTCATTGTTAAACTGGATCAAAGCCATAGACCTCCTTTTTCCTTCGGAAAAATCTATCTTTTTAAAATAAGCTACCGCCTTTGTCAGCTACAATATTCTGCCAAGAACAAACTGCTGACCATATTAGTGCATTTTGTAGGATATTCAGCAAGTCATTAATTGTATCCATTTCCCCCTCAATGTCAATAAATATAAACCTGAATTGTATTTGCCCTTTATTAATGATTAGTGTTGATAAATCCTGTTATTTAGAGGGTTTTTAGCTTATCTTGAAGTATTTGTTGAGGTAGAGTATTAGCTCCTCATTGGATTTTGGGAGTTTTCTACAAAAAAAATATACTTATTTTACTATCTATTTTGCAAAACAAGGCGGTTTATGCAAGGTGTGGCATTGCACCGGGCTAAATGTCAATGAAGAATATAGAATATCAGGTGACTCTGGAGATTAAATGTGTTATAAATTGATCAAATCAGCTTGAAATCTTATGAATGCTGAATTCTCTTGAGCCCCTGACACATGTCTGAAATCATCTATGCACAGAAGACCCACGAGTAATTCCAGAGCGAGTCGATCTTTCCAGAAATATCTCGAACCAATGGACAAGTTAGCTGATTTTTCCATTGTACCTGATAAAAAATTTTCCGCTGGGAAAAAAGTTCCCGGCTCCCTGGGGTTTTCAGGAATCGGCCATGTAGTTAAAACCTGACCCTGTCCCTTCCTCTGATACTGGACCTGCGCAAAAATATCGAAGCTTACACTCGTATGATAAATAAACTTGGTGAATATCTCGTCGTAGTCAGGTCCAAAAGGTGAACCAATCGAAGTTCCGAGATAGTGATAACGCTGATATGGTATGAAATGACAATAAGTGTATCGCGATACCGCCGTATATTCTATTATCCAGAATGTATTTCCAGTACTGAAAATGTCAGCCACCTCAGCGCCGATATTTACACCCCAGTGGTTTGGTTCATCATTGGGGTCCTGTTCCAATTGAAAATCATCGAGCAGCAGAGCTGCATAAAAAGAAAGATTATTAAAAAAAACCCGGGCGTCAAAACTCAAAAAGAAATTGACATCTTTGTTCCAGTTATATTGGTATGCCTGCACAAATACAACCGGGTTGAAGTGGTATAATTCCAAAACGTAATTCTCACCGCCAAAAACTGCCGACTCGGATAATCCGAAATTCAGCCAATGACAAGGAGTAAAATCAAGTCGTTTGACTGAAAGATATCTTCGGGCATTAATATACTGGGTTATGGTGTCTCCGACATATTCAAGCGGTTTAGTATATAGATCGTCCAGTCGCGTGAGAAAAAATGAAAACCTTAGCCGGTCAGACTGCAGGAAATAACTGATCCAATCCATCGGTGCAGAATATCCTGAAACCAGCAAATTGTAACGCGGTGAAGGACCAATTGCAAACCGCTCCCGGCCTATGAAAACACCAAAGTGTTTGCTTTGGTACTTAATATATGCCCTTTCATAATCAGCTGAGAATAAATCCGCAAAAACCTTGTCCGGCGGCAGGCTGTCATCGCCAAATTTGACAACCGGCTGGACGCATATTGAAAGATCTGACCAGTCATAGTAAACTGAGGGTTTCAGACGCAGCACAGTGATCGTATCGTAATACGCCTTACCGGAAAGATTAGGCAGCCACAATCTATCGTTTAAGAAATGACCGTCAGCAAGCTTGATTTCTGCGATGTCATAGGGACGCACACTGGGAAAACGAGTGAAGTGAACACCCCTTACCTGCATTTCCTCCACCAATTCATTCTGCCACGAGTCAACAGGTAGATAAACAGAGAGTATAAAAAAAAGAATCATAATCTTGAGCCTTCAATCTGAAATCTAAAATCTCCAATCTCCAATCTAATACGCTCCTTTGCCAAAGATGACCGCTGGTATTGTGTGAAAAAGCAATCTCAGATCTAAAGAGATGGAGCGGTTCATTACATATATCAAATCAAGAAATATTGATTTATCGCAGGGCATCTCGCCACGACCATAGATCTGCCAGAGCCCGGTCAGACCCTGTTTTATGCTTAACCTATCCTTGTGCCAATCATGATAGCATTTCACTTCATGAGGTCGGTGCGGTCTTGGTCCGATAAGACTCATATCACCCTTAAGAACATTTATGAACTGGGGCCACTCATCAATAGAAGTCTTGCGTAAGATTCTACCGACATCTGTAATTTGTTCATCCTTCAAAGTTTCTTCTTTTGGTATCCCCTGATTGATATAATTGCTCTCATCATGGGTTGGTCCAGGTTTTTTAGCATCACTATGATACATAGACCGGAATTTAAAAAACACAAACTCCTTACCCTTTTTACCACATCGCTTCTGTTTGTAAATAATTGGACCTGGTGAATCTAACTTGATGGTGATCGCCGTAATTATGAAAAATGGTGCGAGAACGAGCAACCCGATGATTGCGCCGATTATATCAAGGCACCTTCTCAGACAATCCCGGCAAAACTGGTATTTCCTTTGGCGAAATGTGTATACCGGCATCGCGTCAATCTTGCACCACTCCCAACCTAACCTGAAGTTATTGAAAAGATGAGACGCAACGTGCAGGGTTTGACCCGGCACAAGGTTGGCTTTTATTCCCTTATAGAGTCGGTCATAACTTATTGCCTGGCTGTAGAGGAAAATTTCATTGCAGCCTGTAGGAGATCCTGTGTTTTTGTTACAATTTACAAAAGTCAGTCCGGTAGCGATGTTCGCGTCAAAGAATTTGCTGAGTTCTTTGAACTTTTCAAGCGGCCCAACATATTTGCAGGTTAGTCTCCTTTTGGAATTGGAAAAATAAGTCTCTAACATCTTTTTCAAACATATCACCCGCAGTAAGAAAAAGAAAATTAACGAAAAGCAAAAAAACATGATCATGAAAGCACGGCTCTCTATTAGAAAAAAATGCTTTGTCAAAAAACCAACAACGACATAAATCACCAAAGCAACCAACCACACCCTGATTACTCTGAAGAAAACCCTTAATCTTTGTATATAAATGAGATGATTGTACAGATCAAATACATAAAAAAGAACAGGGATGAGTACCAGCAGGAAAACAAGGGTTGACCACTGATTGTCTACGACATCAATCAAGCTTTTGAAGCGCAAAAGTAGTGCCAAGACATAAGCACTAATGATAATAATCAAGTCAGTTAATACAAAAATAAATCGGTGTGTCAGTCTCATTTCTGTAATTTAACCCACGCGTTTATGGTTGCGCCGACGTGTTCAATTTCTTTTTCGGTCAGCTCTGGAAAAATCGGCAATGCGATGACTCCCTGTGCACATTTCTCAGCATTGGGAAAATCACCTTGTACGTAACCCAGATACTTATAGATACCTTGCATATGTAAAGGGATCGGGTACGCAACCGTAAAACCAATACCTTCCTGCTTCAGATATCCCTGGAGTGAGGATCGATCCTTGCTCCAAATCACGTACAAGTGGTATACGTGATCACGGTCGGGCATATTACCCGGCAGTACTATCCGATCCAACCCAGATAATAACTTTTGGTACTGCATGGCGTTTTTCTGACGAGCCTGATTCCAGATATCAAGATGCTTCAGCTTTACATCGAGTATTGCTGCCTGGAACCCATCCATCTTGAAATTCCAACCCTCGAATTCATAATCATACTTTCCTGTCTGACCGTGATTTATAAATTGCCTTGCTCTTTTGGCAAGACGTTCATCACTGGTCAGGACTGCTCCGCCCTGTCCGAACGCACCAAGGTTTTTGCTTGGATAAAACGAGAAAATACCTATCTGGCCAATGGTCCCTGCCTTTTGATTCTTATACGCTGCACCATGAGCCTGAGCAGCATCCTCAAGAACCCACAAGTTATGTTCCCGGGCAATATCCATTATGTCGTCCATATCTGCCATCTGGCCATAGAGATGAACCGGGATAATCGCACGTACCTTTAAACTGGTTTTTTTATCTCTAAGCGTATTATCAGAAGCATTCCGTGTGCACGATTTCTCAATGTATTCTCTCAGCTTTGCGATGGAAATATTGTACGAGTCTTTTTCGATATCGACAAAGACCGGTCTGGCGCCGGTCATGGTAATCGCCTCAACTGTGGCAATAAAGGTATAGGGAACGGTAATGACAATATCGCCTTTCCCGATACCCAGGGTCCTTAGCGCAACATAGAGCGCACTCGTGCCGCATGAAACGCCGATCGCGTATTTTGCTCCGCAATACGCTGCAAAATTCTCTTCGAATTTCTTAACCTTGTCACCAGCGACAAACGCACAATGGTCAATTGTACTTTGAATGGCATTATTAATCTCGTCTTTTATAGTCAAATATTGCCGTTTCAAATCCAGATAAGGAACTTGCATCTACCCTCCTTTTGAAGGAATATGTTAAATTTTTGAGCGAACATACCTTCTAACATACGCTCTTTTCAAAAATAGATTATAATAAGATTTGTATTGGTGTCAATACGTTTGGTATAGAAATTACGAACCAAGAACCTGGCGATAGACAGCACATGTTTTCTGTGCAATTATCTCCCAGTTATAATTTTCAGATATTACTTTTCTGTTTGCCGCAACTTCTTTTTTGGAAGACGGATAGTTAAATAATTCACTGATTTTTTTTGCCAAAAGGACAGTATTACCTGCTGGAAAATACCGGTATTCAGGCAATGGAATCTCACGTGTTGCCGGGATATCACTTACTAACACTGGAAGGTCATAACTCATCGCTTCCAACAAGGCTATGGGCAGACCCTCGTAATAAGAAGGTAAAACAAAAAGCTTGGCATTGGCATAGAATTCAGACAGCTGTATGTGGTTTAAAAAACCAGTCATGACCACACCTTTATTTCGGACTGCAGATTCTTTGATTTTTCTGCTATAAGCTGTTTCGTGATCAGCATCACCAGCGATCACCAACTTAAACCCTGGTTTACTGATTCTTGAGTACGCAGTAATAAGATCATGGAGCCCCTTTTCCGGTACAAAACGGCAGGCTGTAAAGATAAACTTCTGCGGTTCGAGGTCGAATTTGGCGAGCATCTTACTGTTTCTCAACTTCTCTGGTATGTCAACGCCATTAGGTATGTATTCAACCCGTCCAGGCCGGTATTTGCGCGTAAGCATGGCTTTGACAGTCCTGGAAACTGCAATAACATAGTCTGCAAAAGTCACCCCCAGAAACTCACCTAATCTCAATATGAATTTGGCAAAACAACCCCATTTCATTCTGAGATAATCAGAACCATGATGCGTCATAACAACCCTCAACCCCAGAAACTTAGCCAGTGGTATAAACAAAGAAGGTCCCACTGCGTGGAAGTGAATAATGTCTGGTGATTTTGTACGGGCGATAATAATACCGAGAAATGTATGAATTATTGCTTCTAAATATTTGCGGCGCGGGGTCCACACATGAATGAATCTAACCCCTTGGTTTTCTATAATACGTCTGTTCCTGGGTACGTACGGAGTTCTTGTCAGCACTGTAATATGGCAACCGAGTTTTGTCAATTGAGGATAGATGTTTTCACAGTGTTTTTCAATACCACCCTGGATATCAGGAAATCCTCTTGTCCCTAAGACAAAAATTCTCATGTTACAGAAAAGCGCTTTCCAAGCATATTCTTTATTTTATTTTTCATTACCCACAATGTTGGTGTAATCATGTTCTTCTTTATTGCGGGTGATGCAGTCCCAATCATCCAGCAGTTTTTAGGACAATTGAGTATGCGTTCTCGGATCTTGTGGGCTTTTTCACCCTCCCAGATTTCTTCGAATGATTGTTCTTTTAAATTTCCCATACTGTTTCCTGGTGAACCAGTATCCATACCATTACACGGTCTTATCTCACCGAATGGGTCGAGAAAAAACATATCGTTGCCAGCTCCACAACCGAGGAGTCTCGGCTTGCCGTTAATATAATTTATCAAACCATAATTAAAATAAGCCCGGAACCAATTCTTTATCCGGTTGGTCTTTAAAAGCTCATTTATCAACTCTACAAAACACGCAATGACGCCTTCCTTATTTGAAATCTCATTATCATGCTTATGAAAATAATAAGAATTATGGACAACTGCCGTGGCAAACTCCACGTTCATCGCCCTGGCAAGCTGATAGAGCTCGAGCATATCCTGAGCATTCCTGTCTGATACTGTAATGCCAAAACCAATGTCTTTCAGACCAATGCGCTGAAGTTCTAACAACGTTCTCAAACCATGGTCAAAACTATGTTCTTGACCTCTCAACTCATCATTTGTGCGTGGCAAACCTTCTATACTGATCCTTATCCCGATTCCTTTATTTTTCTTTGCCACATCGACGATTTTCTCAGTAAGAAATCCATTGGTACTTATCACGATTCTTTTTGCCTTTTTCTTCAAGATGTTTACAATCTCTTCAATATCATCACGTAGAAATGGCTCGCCACCAGTTATATTCGCAAAGTTAAGCCTGGGTAATTTATGGAGCAGCTCAGGCTTAAACTCTTCATCACACTTTGTCGGGTGCTTCCAGATATGACACATCTGGCATTTATTAGTGCATCGGTAAGTCGTAATAATCGCGGCTTCCATAAATTTATTTTCTTCGTTTTCTTGTTGCCATTAAATAAAAAGATTTTGTCTTGATATCACGATCTGAGTATTTCCTGAATTTGTTTGAAAGGAATTCCATTCCTTTATTTCTCCCTAATGATTCTAGGTTGACTTCCTTATCCATAAAGAACCTGGAATTCGACACGAATTCCACTTATATGATTTTATTAATCGGTTGACTAATCCGAAATTCTTATACCTAACGTAGGAGGCGCATACAATTACCTCAAATGCTTCTGTGTTATCAGTATAGAATTTCAAAAGTACATCAGGTTCAGAGTATATCGTAGGGTCATTGCAATAATAGATACGAAAAGGAAATGTGAAATCATGATGGTGGACTATTACACCAGTATTGAGGCTTGGCAGAATTCTTTCACAATGGTACTTTGTTTCTTCAGTAGTATGACTTGAATCTATGAACAGGATATCGTTTTTGCATAGGGTTTTAAATATATCCAGATCTACGTTTTCGATTTTCATTTGTTTATGTTCAACACCAGCAGGAAGACTTCTTTGGGGCTCGGGGTCAATGCTAATTATATATCCAGTCTGATTCCTTTTAATTGCGTCCATTGCAAAATGAGTGGAGTGACCAGAGCCCACCTCAATTATGAGATTGGGTTGATACTTTCTGATTATCGAGTAATACAATTCAGGATCTATAGATACGAATGCCCCATTGTAAATTCTCCCCAGCGACCATCTAAATTCGGATATGTATGGCGCGATAATCGCTTCAAACCTCTGTTCAGAGTTTCTGAATAGAGGTTCATATTTGCGATAATTATTTATAAAGGGCGCTTTATCTACCTGGTATTCAGGTGGATGAGTCCCCAACAACCGATCACGGCATATTGCCATTGTTCTTCTTGCATAATAAATTGACGGAGATTTCAAAAAATGTTTAACTAAACTTACCACAGTATTCTCTCCTTTCTCTGAAATAACATCTTATCCTCCATTATTCATACTGATTACCATTCTTGGCCTCGATTTATCAAGACGTGTCATCCGTCCCAAATATGATCCTGCCTGATTCGTCATAAACATAAAAAGCGTAGGATCCTTTAACATGAGGCGACTCTTGTTTTACACAATTTCCTCAATGTCATCGCGCAAAAATGGTTCACCGCCGGTTATGTTTACAAAATTAAGCTGAGGTAACTTGCTGAACAAGCCAGGTTTGAATTCTTCATCACATTTGGTCGGGTGTTTCCAGATATGACACATCTGGCATTTATTAGTGCATCTGTACGTTGTAATTACCGCTGCTTCCATAAAACTATCCTCTCACACCACGATATATCTTCATTAATTTGTCATAATACTGTACTTGATTGAAATTCTCACGCACGAATCCTTGTGCTGTTTTTCCCATTTGAAAAAGCTTTCCTCTATTATTGATGCAATAAATCAGTTTCTCCTTTAAATCATCGATATCCCCAGGTTCAAAGGTCAAGCCAGTTTCATTATCGAGAACAAGTTCTGGAATACCTCCAATCCTTGCACCAACTACCGGAATGCCCAAAGCAAAAGCTTCAAGTACGGTGCGTGGGTTATTCTCATACCACTCTGATGGCACCACAACGACCAGTGCATTTCTTATCTCTCCGGTAAGTTCATTGCCGGTTTTGTACCCGAGAAAAAAAACATTACGAATGTGTTCTGTTTTAACATACTGCTTTAATGCATCCTCATACGGTCCAGTACCGAGGATTCTCAATTCAATATCCAGTCCTCGCACTGCCTTAATCAGCGTTTTTATGCCTTTTTCCGAAGATATGCGACCAAAATACAGTACTGCATTGGTTTTGGTCTTTTGCGGCAATGTGGAGCAACTATCCGCGACGAAATTCGGTAAGTGAACGATCTTCTTATCAAAACCCATATCATACAATTTTTGTTTCAAAAAAAGACTTGGTGATATGTATATGTCAATCAAATCATATATGCGTAACAATCTATGATGCAGGTACATTTCCAACATATTTATGAAACTCTTAATACGCGAATCTTTTGTACATTTGCTAATAAAACACCAATAAAACTTCTTGTCTCTACATCTTTCACATGGCTGTCCATGCAAAAACATAGTATATGATGGGCACACCAGTTTATAATCACGTATCGTCATCACAACAGGTATATCATATTTTTTAAATACATCTAATATTGAAGGCGATATCTGATGTGCAAAGTTATTTAAGTGAACGACATCAGGTCTTTCTCGCTTCACTAACTTGTCTATCTTCTTTTTTGCCTCTAATGAATACAATATGTTCAAGGTGATCATTATTTTTTCTTTGATGCTGCCCGGCTTATTCAAATCAACATGGGACACAAATAGCTCTTGATTTGGATAGGCAGGGTTTGATGGGTGTTCCATACCCCAGTAGATAACCTTGTGGCTTTTAGCCGAGAGCAAGCGCCCGGTGTTCAACGTACTTATCGCACCACCACCCTTGGCGTAGAGAAATTTGTTGATGAGCAAAACCTTCATCGCTTTATAAGAGCGCCTCATATTCCCTTTCAAGAAGTTCTATACTCTTCTTTATGTGGAAGTTCTCCACCAAGTTAGCGTACCCTTGAGCAGATAGTCGCTCGTAGGTTGCCCGGTCCTCCAGTACTTCAACTATTAGTGTAGCGAGCTTCTTATGATTCCGTTCCTCAAGAAGCACACCACCTCCCATATCAATGATCTCTCTTGTACCACCTACGGCAAAACCAACTACTGGAACTTTTGCTGCCATTGCTTCCAACACGGTAATTCCGAAAGGTTCCCATTTCGATGTGAAAAGAAAAAAAACCAAGATGCTAACAAAAAACCACACAACAGAGCGATCCCCAAAGAAACCTAAGTCCACCGCGTAATTCCCACCCAACTTCACCAACGTTGCACCCATTTCCCCCACACCCAAGATTAAAAAAAAA
>JAUWCU010000132.1 GCA_030609135.1 Candidatus Stahliibacteriota bacterium
GCTTAAGCACAACAAAATAAACACCACTGGGTAAATTTCTGGTGTCTATCTTCTCTTGATAATAACCAGGAACAAGATTCTTGCGTGCTATCAGATTTACCATTGAACCAGTTGCATCGTAAAGGGATACTTCTGTTGCACCTGTATGGGTTATAACATATTTGATATTCAAACTTTCTGTGACTAAACTTGGAAAAATTCTCAGCACGGGTATTTGATATGCGAAATCTGAAATTTCCTTTTCTTCTATTCCTGCATTACCCAGGGAATCAGTTTTTATAAGATAAACACCACTCGATGTTGAGCCGGCAATAATAAATCCATTATCCAGAGTATTTTTAATTGAGTAGGCACAATCGTCATCAACACTACCATAGGTTCTTGTCCAGAGAATGTCGCCTAATGAATCGGTCTTGATGAGCCAGACATCCTTATCACCACCTACATAATGAGTAGTGTAACCAGCAATGATATAACCACCATCCGAAGTAATCGCTACTGAATAGCCAACATCATCATCTGCGCCACCATAGGTCTTTGTCCATAGGGTATCGCCTAAAGAATCTGTTTTTATAAAATAAACATCCTGCCCCAAGGCACCAAAGGAGTTTGTTTGTCCAACAACGATATATCCACTGTCTGGTGTAACCTCAACATCATGACCCCATTCATAATTAGTCCCGCCATAGGTCTTTGTCCACTCAGGGTTACCCACTGAATCAGTCTTTATAAGATATATGTCTCTGAATCCAGCACCAAATGAATAGGTCGAACCAACAATTATGAATCCATTATCAGACATATTTTTCACACAGCGACCTATGTCGTAACTATCTCCACCATAAGTCCTCGACCACAAAACATTGCCCGCGGTATCAGTTTTCATAAACAAGACATCATTGCCGCCCTGTCCATATGACTTTGTTTCGCCGACAATAATAAAATTATTATCCGGGGTAATCTCAATCCAATAGCCTTTATCAAGACTGTCACCACCATAAAGCCTTGACCAAAGTGTATCACCAAAGGGGTTGAATCGCACAAGATAGGCATCAGCAGGTATTGGGTCATTAATGCTGTCTCGATATCCAACAGCTATAAATCCCCCATCAGATAATTCCTTAAGAGAATAGCTTCCTTTATTAACATAAGGTTGAGACACGAGACTTGTCCAGAGGGTATCACCCAACGAATCGGTTTTAACAAGATAGATAATGTCTCTGTATAGTGCATAGAAACCCACAATTGCATATCCATAATCAGAAGTGCATGCAACTTCATAGCCAGTGACACCGCCATAGGTTCGTTCAAAGGTAATCGTTGCAGATGAGAGAACTGGTATTAATAGTATTAAAAAAAATAATTTGTGCCAACCCATAATTTATTTCAAGAAAATTACTTTTTTGGTTATGGAAATACTGTCGCAAGATAATCTAATAAAGTAGATACCCTCAGGAACCCGATGTCCAGAATAATCCCTACCATCCCAGGAGATAACAGTAGGCACTATGGAGTAAGTAGTAGGCAGTAAAAAATCACGAATCAACCTTCCTGAAACATCATAAATACTCATTGTGACTTGGCTCTTGGAGCTCGGAGCTTGGATTTTGATGTTTGTCAGCTTTGAAAACGGATTTGGATAAACCTCCAATTCATATCTTGATTCAGGTATTTTGGTTCTTGTTTCTTCAATCCCGACAAAAGTTCCTTTGGCATATTTGATACCCCTACCAAAATAACTTTCACAAAAATAAGCCATATGAGGCTCGTCATTATTGTCAAGGTCAATTGACATATCCCCGCCCCAGGCAATGACAGAATCCTCAAATGGCATATATATATACCATACATTGTCTTTTTTATAACAATAATCAGGTGAAGGTGTAAGGGGATCGCCATAAAAGGCAATATGGGGATTATCTAAGTCATCTAAACCAAGGTTAATCTGTGCCCATGATGTACCGATCATCGGTCCAGCATATTCAGTATGCCAGGAAAAACCATCCCACCAGGAATAGGCAAGCGCTGCGGTCAATCCATGTGCAATGCAAGGATAGTCACAGCTATCAAGTGCCAGTGAAATGGAAGCACATCCATGAGGATCACAAATCGCCGGTTCAATAATCCAAATATTTAAACTATCATCAAAATAGGCCAATTTGATTGTGTCCTTGTAATTATCGTAAACCTGATGAAAAGCAATAATTGGAATGTTGTTGCTGTTAAATTTTAACGATGGAGGCCAATCCGAAGGTAATGTATAAGACCAGGCAGAATCGTATTCTACTAATGATGTATCCCAATCTACTCCGTTGAAATGAGCATATTTGATATAATGGAGAGAATCCGGAAGGTTCCAGGAAGTGTATGCAATCCCGGGTAGATTTAAAGTATCGAGAGCTATTGAAGTCCCGTAGTATCCTGACAAAAACCAGTCCTTAGTTATGATACCATAAATTGAATCAACGACATCAATTAGCCAACCCGTGGTATCACATCGAGCATAACAAAGATAAGTCATATTAAGAGCATCATCTTTACGATAATAGCTAAGATGTGCATTATTATCTTTATTAAAAATAAGAGAAAAACAGGTATAGAATAAACCACTTTCTACTAATTCCTTTTGCCAATCAGTGTCATAACGAACTGCATGAATTACCTTGTTGGATTTATAATAAACTATATGCGGCACTTCATTAGT
This sequence comes from Candidatus Stahliibacteriota bacterium, assembly GCA_030609135.1. Lineage (GTDB taxonomy): Bacteria > Hydrothermota > Tepidihabitantia > SM23-42 > SM23-42 > JAUVZL01. Next base: position 2,705 of record JAUWCU010000132.1, read on the forward strand.
ATCCAGTGCTATAGAACACCAGTGGAAATCATAATTAACGCTTCCAGTATCAGGTGTTGAATCAACAAATTCTATTTCCCAGTTTACCTGACCATAGCCAAAGGCAAAGATGAGCATTATTAGAAATTTTCGCATAATAGGCTCCTTTGTTTGCCTCACCTGCCTACGGCAATAAAGCATTTTGCTATGTAAGTCATTTTAACCTCCCTGTTTCTGTACCCTCGCCATTCTTATATAATAATGATAATATAAATCCTCAGGTTGTCAAGTCATTCAGAAACCCAATAAACCTGTCCTGAACTCGATTGAAGGATTGGATAACTATATTATTGTTGTGCGATAAATCGCACCGCTACATTTTGGTGAAACTTATCTTATTTTGGTTCTCACTCCATGATGTCTTTGGATTTTTGGTCAGTTACTTCAGTAGTGTCTTCACCAAGGCAATAGATATAACCATCATGCGAGCCGCAATAGATCCTGCCATCGAGTATTGCAGGCGTGGCGTTGATAAGTGCACCAGTAGGAAAAGACCATACTAATTCTGCCTCGGTTGTAATACCGTATAATTTACCACTTCTTGAGCCAATAACAATCATTGAATCAGTAACACACGGCGAACTCCAGATACCACCATCAGTGCGAAATTTCCAGATCACTTTACCTGAATCCGCACTGAGGCAGTAAATGCGTCTATCGCCCGAGCCAAAATAGACCCGTCCGCCAAGTATTGCTGGGGTTGAGATTACGCGACCCTTTGCTTTGTACTGCCAAATCACCTCGCCTTTGTGCCGGTCCATACAAAAGAATTTACCTGCCTCGCAGCCAATATATAATGTATCGCCAATGATTACGGGTGAGACATCAGTATCTGAACCCGTACGGAATTTCCACACGATCGCACCATTAAGTCTTGAGAGACAGTATAAATAACCGCGTGATGAACCAGCATAAACAAATGTATCAACTACTGCTACTGAAGACTCAATTGAACCAGCGACCTTTGTTTTCCAGATTACTTTACCGCTGTCTGCATCAAAACAGTAGATATAGTGATCCTCGCCACCTACATAGATAGTATCATTAACAATGCACGGTGATGAATCCATATCATTACCAATCTTTGTTTTCCAGATCAACTTGCCGTCGCGCAAGGAAACACAATGGAGAAAATTGTCACGCGCGCCGAAATAAACACGGCGCTTGTACAGGGTGGGTGAAGATTTTATTGAATGCCCGCACTTGTATTTCCAAATCAGTTCACCGGTATGTTTGTTAAGGCAATATAAGTAACTATCACATGAGCCGATAACCATGGTATCGCCCCAGAACGCAGGTTGACCGCTCCAGGCAATACCGCGCCAGATTGTTTTAGGATCAACTCCTCTTTTTTCCTTTTTTCCTTCATAGATGAAGCCGGTTTCAAATTTCCAGATAAGCTTAATACTCCGCGGCACCTTACCTGAACCGCAAAATGTATGGCATTGATTGCCTCGAAACATAATTAGGGATCCTTCTGGTGGTTCGAGAGTATCAGGTTCGCAAATTGGTTTTTCTGCCTTTTGTTTACCGCCACAACTTAAAACAACTAAAAGAAAAAATGTAAAGGGAAACACTCTATTAATTAATGTTTTTATCATCGTTGAAAACTAAAAGGTTAACCGAGAAACTTCAGTCCTTGATATTTATTCTTTTATCCTTGGGTATATCATACCCTGGTCAGATATTATCGGCGCTGAATCTGGAAAATCTTGAACTGAAAGCTCCTTCACCAGTTTTGCTGCCCGGTGCAGGGAATCAAGAGCAAGATATTTGTATGTCCTCTGGATCCCTGAGATAATCTTGCCGTGCTGGAAAACACCGGTTGAATCGAGCACAACTTTCAGAATCGGCGCATAACCCCGTTCATCCCCAAGGTTAAATCCCCATGTACAAAAATTGCCAAGGCTATAGGCGATCAATCTATCATTGTATATTTCCATTGCTCGAGGTATGTGCGGACCATGTCCCCAGACAAAATCAGCACCACTATCCACCACTGCCCTGGAGAACTTAACAACATTACCCCTTGGCCAACCCATAAAATATTCAAACGTATCCCTGGTGTGGAGAAATTTCAAACCCTCGCCGCCAGCGTGGAAGGAAACAATGATTATGTCATTGAGCTTTGCCTGCGCAGCAACGATACGCTGGGCTTTTGGGATTTCAAATACTGAATTAGTATTCGGCGACGTTGAAAATGAGACGATCGCAATTTTATTGCCATTGATTTCAAACTGCCCCACTTTGCTGTAAGCTCCACCATAGGTAAGTCCAACATCGCTCAGTGCATTCTGTGTGCCCTTTATGCCTCCAGCACCGAAATCATTCATATGGTTGTTGGCAAGATTCATGAAATCAAACCCTGCATTCAGCAAATTCTCTGCCCAGTCAGGCGGTGTCCGGAAGGCATAACACCGTCCTTTTTGCACTTTTTTCGTACATACACCACCAGTCAACAACGTACCTTCTAAATTACCCAGGGTTAAATCTGCATCCATAAGTGTTGAATTAACGTTCTTGAACAAATCTCTTCCTTGGTTGGGTGGAAGGTTTTTTGACGGATAATCTGAACCCATCATTATATCACCAACCGTAATAACCGATAATGAACCGGCAAAAAAAATGCCTGCGGTAAGCAGTAATGTTACGAGGATTCTTGTTCTTGAAGGGTTAATCAACAACTACACTAGAGAGGTCAATATAAGGTTTGGGATCAACCTTCACTCCGGAAACATGGACTTCGTAGTGAAGGTGAGGACAGGTTGTTCTGCCGGTGTCGCCGATCTTGGCAATGACCTGACCCCGCTTTACAAAATCACCTTTCTTAACCACAATACAGTTGCAGTGAGCATACCGTGTTTTAAAACCAAAGCCATGATCAATATCTAAACACAATCCATAACCGCGATTCAATCCTGTGTAGGAAACAACGCCATCAGCCGTAGCAAGGATGTCAGTACCGCGGGGCGCTCCAATATCTAAACCCCAGTGCATTCTGATTGTCTTTTTATTAATCGGATCAACGCGATAGCCAAAACCTGAGCCGAGACGACGGCCAGGAACCGGGTGGATCGATGGTCTGTGTGCCCAGAGATATAGTTTATTTTCTATTTTCTGCCCGATGTCATTTAGACTTGTTTTTCTCAACTCGCATTTGCCTTTTAACACATCCAAGGATTCATACAACTGGCTTAAGATACCATTAGCACGATCCGAAAGCGCCTTTTCCAAAGGTCTTACCTCGGTTCCACCAATACCCATCGACCAAATATCAGGATGGACAAATACCATTTGCCAATAGGTCCTTTCTCGATTGTCCTGTTCAATGTGCCGGTCAAAATTCCGATGCGTCAAAGCAACCAGGTTGTTCAATGAATCCAATCTACTGAGCAACAGCTTATTCTCATGTTCACTCTTCCGTGCGCTCATCGCAATGAACATTTCCCGTGCATTGTATGAAGATAGAATAATAGTCGAAGCAATGATAATGAGCAGAACCACAAATGCGATGATAAATGAATGACTCGGCACTTTGAAATTACGTGAAAAGTTCTGTTTTTTCGAGACTAATATAAGATCAGTGAAATCTATCATCATATCATTATATTAAAAAAGCAAGTTTTGTCAAGGGTCTTATCAGAAACTTGGACAGATTGTTTAATAGACATTTTAGGAAACCCTCACCCATCCCTCTCCCTTAAAAAGGGAGAGGGTGTATTAATTTGGTTACTTTCCTCTCCTCTCTGTAGTTGTC
>JAUWCU010000069.1 GCA_030609135.1 Candidatus Stahliibacteriota bacterium
TGCCGGGAATTTCGGTCGCCTGACTGGATGGTCAATGTCTGTATAGGGATTAGGCGGCATAGAAAACAGGACAGCAATAAACAGCAGCATATGGTTATTATATTTAGCTGAATTACTATGTCAATGCACAATATCAGAAACGCAAGCCTTTGGGGTCAAATCTCGACAGGCGTAATGACAAGAGATGACTAAACGCATGGTTGTGTATAATTCTACCCGATATGGGTAAATTTTTCCATAATTCATGTATTTCATTGGAAAAACGCCCGATATTGCATGATGTTTTTCAGAAATCTGGGCACAAATCTTGCATATTATAATACTGAGATTGGAGGTATATATGACCGTAAAACAAAAAAGGCTCATAACGCCGAATGCGCAAATACGCATTAGAAAAACTGAAGGTTTTACAATGATTGAATTAATGGTTGTCGTGGCGATTATCGGTATTCTTATGGTTATCGCAGTCCCGAATTATGCCCGTATGCAGAGTCAAGCACGCGTTCGTGCCGGTGCCCAGGAAATCGCGCAGGACTTCAGACAAACAAGGGAACGTGCACTCGGACTGAGTGGAAGCTTTACCATTACTTCACCAGATAATCGGCACTACCAGGTATTGCATCCAGATGGACAGACCAGACTTTATCGACTCGGCCAAACGACTGGTGGTAACGTCTCTTTTGGCAAGAGCGGTGTCGTGGTGGGCACACCACCTGAAGCCAATGGTCCTATACCAGCTAATGGTTGGGATTTTAATCTGGGGTCTTTGATCATGGAATCAAGGGGCGCTGCGTCTAAAGGCGTCGCCTATATTAATGATGGTAGAGAAAACTACGCTATCGGTGTTAATCCACTCGGCAAAGTACAGGTTTACCAATTTATAAGCGGTGTGTGGTCAAAACGTTAATATCAAGGAGGCATCATGAAAAAAATTCCAAAATACCCAAAGTCCAAAATACCTAAAAAAACGAATACGACTAACGAATCACGAATACGAAATTCCCCTGGGTTCACGCTTGTGGAAGTCCTTGTTGCCATATCCATTTTAAGTATCGGTATTCTCGCGGTGAGTCAAATGACGGTAATGGGTATGAAGGTTAATACCGTGGTAAATCAACGCATGTACGCGCGCGTTGTCATGGCTAAGGTATTTGAAAACCTCAATACCCTGCCGAGTAACCATGCATGGTTATTTGATACTGATGGCACACAAAATCTGACTGTACCTGCTGATTCCTCTTTCGCTGACCACTTTACACGCGTGACTGATTCTAATGCTCCGTACAGTTATATGACCTGGTGGCGCGTCGCGGATGATTTCCCTGAAACAGACATGAAGACTATTCGAATCTGGGTTGTGTGGGGACCAGCCATGAACCATATAATCTCCACTGACCTTATCAAGAGAATGTAGCAAGGAGGAATTATGAAAAAAGGTATGACTCTGGTTGAGATTTTGGTTTCACTTTTAATACTCTCGTTCATACTCGCAGCAATCTTTACAATACTCAACCTTCAGACGGTCAGGTCTGTCCAGGTTCAAAAAACTGCAATCCTCCAGACTGATGCTCAAGTTGTGCTAACGCTTCTGAAATGGGATTTAGGCGCGGCTGGTCTTGGCTATCCAATGCAAGATGATGCAGTGCAATCCCAGGATAATATTGGTGCAAATGGATCCGACGCAATTACGTTAAGAGCTGTAGGACTTGGTTTTGAATCGGCAAATATTAAATGGTCCTGGCTCCTGGCAAAATCCAGCACCGACATATTACAGGTACGCCGGCACCCTGACAATGATATGAATTTCGCAATAGGTGAAGTGCTGGTCGTCCTTGACGTAAATCGTAAAATAATGAACCCACCAGGCGATATAGTAGTGGAGAACACGGCGAACTTTGTTTTTATTGACCAATGGGGCAACGCTATCCCTGGTTTACTCGTTGATGTTGACAATCCAGTCGGTGCTATTGCTGGCTTGGTGGTGATTCGTAAATACGGCTCAATATACAACCCTGGAATTACGCTCAGTTTAAACGCTAATAATCAACTAATGAGAGGCAATGATGTCCTGCTTGAAAACGTTGAAGACCTGCAATTCGCCTATGGTATTGATAGTGATGGTGATGGTGTTATAGAATCATGGTTCAATAATGTGCCCCAATTTGCAACGACGGGACAAAAGTGGGCGATTCGCTATTCCATGGTTGTAACTTCAAGAACAATGGGTGGGTATGAATACCCGCTCAACACAATCAATCTCGAAAACAATCCCTATGCTCTCTCAACTACTGATAAAATGCGCAAGCGAGCAATCCTTACTGGAATCATCGCACCGGCTAATTTGCAACCATAATAGGAGGATATGATGAAAAAGAATAGAAAATCAGAAGTTGAGAGGTTAAGAAGTTATGAGAAAAATTTCTTTCCCAACCTCGTAACTTCAAAGCTTCCTAAGTTCAATTCTTCCAAAAGAGGAATTGCCATGCTCGTTGCCCTCGGCTCAATGATAGTAATCCTTATCATTGGTTCTTTAAGCATCTATATTATAACGCGCGGCCTAAAAGTCACGGCCGGTCAAACACGGTATGAAACTGTTTATGAAGCTGGGGTAGCTTCATTGGAAATAGGTCTGGCAAGAGCTGTTTATCTCAATCAAAACCTCCAGCTCCAGGACACCTCAGAAGTAATACAGGTGGGCAGTTATGACTGCTCTCTTCATGTTGAAAGAACATCAGCCGTGGCGATTACGCTTTCTGGTACCGCGTTGAAGTTTGCCCGCGCTATATCAGGACCGGGCTCAACACCTTCGACCGGAAGTTACCGTACCTATTATATTAGCACGCGCGCTAAAGGAAAAGCCGGCGAGCAGGTAATGCTCGAAGTCTTACAGCGCTATACAATCTTAGCAGAATAGGAGGATTTATGAAAAGCAGAAATTCAGAGGTTAAGAAGTTACGAGGTTTGGATTTACAGAATTTTAAAACTTCAAAACCTCATAACCTCAAATCTAAAACACCTAAGGCGCTCGTGAGCAGTGGTGTGCTCATCTTACTGGTCTTGGTCTCATTTGGATTTGCTCAGATGGCGCCTTATTGCTGTGCACCACCGTTTGTCACGACTGTGGTGGCGCCCAATATTCTAATTTCACTCGATAATTCAGGGAGTATGTTTGACCGCGCCTATTCCACCAATACCATCTATATGACTGATACGACGAGTTATTATGGTTATTTCAAGCCGGAAAGCAATTATGTCTGGAATGCCAACCATTTTGAATCAAGCCCTACAGGACCCTGGCCCGGCCGGATACTTAACTGGGCTACTCATTCCCGTGCTGACATCGCAAAGAAAGTCTTGACCGGTGGCAAAGGAAATATTGTTGCAGGCAAAGGCCGCTTATTAAGTGAAGGACGAAGTTCATGGTCTAAACGCTATCGCAGGGATGCGACAAATTATGATAGTTTCTATGTCTATCACTCAGCCAATGCGACCTATGTAACGGTTACGACACATGGTGCTAATCCACCGATCAATGCAACGATGTCCGGACGAAAAGTCACTGTCGATATTCCTGAACCAGAGTATCGCGGTGTGCTCGACCAGATCGGTGATAAAGACGATGACCGGCACTGGGATGATGATGCGCCGATATTCGGACTCTGGCATTATAACCATAGCCGGGCCGGTCATATTAGAGACTATATTGGTGACCCAGACATCATTGACATGCGCAACCACATCAATGATATGATCTGTGATACCTGGACACCTCTGGCTGAAAACATGTTTGAAATACTCCATTTCTATTCGCAGGCACCACCTTACTACTTTAATAGCGATTACTCCAGAAACCCTGGTGGTCTGCATGACCCGTATTATGACAAGCATTTGCATGAGATGGTTGTGTGCCGCCGGTCTTTTGTCTTGATGATCACGGATGGTGAAGCAACTAAGGACGATGAAATACCAAATAATGACAATACTATGCCCTATTGTACTGGCTTACGCACTTATTATGACGGCGGCGGTGCCCAGCAGATGCTCGATGATGTCTGCTTATACGGTCATGTCAATGATATGCGACCCGATACTGGTTCTGGCTGGGGTAACCGGGAATTGATAGATGACCAATCCATCGATGTCTTTGTTATTTATGCCTTTGGCACATCTGGTTCACCACTTTTACAGGATGCAGCGATGTGCGGTGGATTTGATGACTTGAACGGCGATAGTATGCCCGGACCAGACCCGCTTGAATACGACAAAGATGGTGACGGTATCCCGGATAACTACTTTGATGCAAAAAACGGTTATGAACTCGAAGAAGCAATAATGAAAGCAATTATGGCGATGCTCGAAAGAATATCCTCATCTTCTGGTGTCGGTGTTGTTTCTGCGGGTTCCAGATCTGGAGGTGCTACGGCTCAATCCCAATTTTATCCACGAAGAACTTTCCCTGGTGGTGAGGTCTTAACCTGGATAGGTACCTGTCAAAGTCTCTGGCTCGACCCTTATGGCTGGTTAAGAGAAGATACTCAACAGGATGCAATCCTTCACTTGCAAAATGATCATGTAATAATCATGACATTTGACCCGAGCGCTGGAGGTACTGGTAATGTCGTGGTTCATAGATATCGGGATGTCAATGGCAGTGGGGATCCTGCACAATTTGATTCTACTATCGCATCAGTGGAAATCGAGCAACTCATACCAATCTGGGATGCCGGAGAACGGCTCTGGGATTGTTCAGCGAACGATCGGACCATAACAACCTTTGTTGATCTCGATGGCAACGGTCAAGTTAATCCAGGCACTGAACTCAAGGACTTTGTACCAGCTCAAGCGCCATTTTTAAGACCCTATCTGGGAGTTGCCACTGACCCTGACGCTGACACCTTAATCCAGTACATAAGGGGTATTGATTTTAATGGTCTGAGAACCCGTACTGCAAACAGTAAGGTCTGGAAATTAGGTGATATAATCAATTCTAATGCGGTTGCGGTTCAGGGTGCAATAGAACGGTACGACTTCATATATGGAGACCATAGCTATTTTGACTATTATGAAGGGTATAAAGACCGCAAACAGGTTGTTTATGTCGGTGCTAATGACGGCATGTTTCACTGTTTCAACTCTGGCAAATTAGTTGACATGTCCGGGGTAAACCCGATGACGCCAATCAAGTATGTGCCTGACGGTGATTCTCTCGGTGCTGAACTCTGGGCTTATATACCCTATAATCTCATCCCCCACCTCAAATGGCTAAAAGAACCTGCTTATTGCCATGTCTATTATAATGACATGAAGACCTATGTTACTGATGCCCAGATCTTCTCACCTGATCCGCCCGGTGGACTCCATCCCAATGGCTGGGGCACCATCCTTATCGGTGGTATGCGCCTCGGCGGCATGCCGATTGCTAATGATATTGACACCCGTACCTCGGCTTACTTTGCGATTGATGTAACTGATCCAGAAAACCCGGTCCCGATGTGGGAATTCACCCACCCTGACCTTGCTTTGACTACTTGCTATTCAGTAGTGGTAAAAGTCGACTCGATCTGGTTCCTGGTTCTCGGCTCAGGACCCGTAACCTGCAGCGGAGAAAGTAATCAAAAGGCTAAAATCTTTGTACTTGACCTTAAGACCGGTACCTGGCTCAGAGATTTCACAATCTCTGAACCCAAATCCTTTATAACCAATATCTTCGGGGTTGACTGGGGTCTGGACTATATAGTTGACCGGATATATTGTGGCACTTGCCATGAGGATAAAACTTTGCCAGGTGATTGGGGCGGTAAGATCTATGAGATTCTGACCCATGATAACCATAACCCGAATGCCTGGACCATGACCGAGCTCTTTGATATGGAACGACCAATAACTGGCGAAGGAAGTGTTACAACTGATGACTATAATCACCTCTGGGTTTATTTTGGCAGCGGCAGGTTCTTCTCAGATATTGATGAAGCGGATATGACGTTCCACCGTTATATTGGCATGAGGGTTGACTCGACGTGGCATGCAGCCACAGTAGCCGATCTATATGATGTTACGAATGTTTGGATTGATACGTTACAGCATGTGCAAGGCGCACCTGGTATCACAGCTTTTGACGATCTCATTGATTCGGTAAACGTAGCAACTGGTTGGTGGCGAGAATTCGATGAACAAGGTGAACGGGTTATCTCAACGTCTCTTATCTTTGGCGGCGCAGTTTTATTCACCACTTTTGTGCCAACCGGCGACATCTGCTCTTATGGTGGAGAAGGTAATCTATGGGCACTTTTCTACAGAACTGGTACGGCATACATCAAACCGTTTCTCATACCGGATTCTCTATCTCTACGCCACCCAGAAAAAGTGTCGCTCGGACCAGGCATGGCATCAGAACCAAGCTTGTATGTAAGTGGTGATCAGACCAAGGTCTTTATTCAGGCAGGCGGTGGTATTGTCTCACCAGAAACTGGTATCCCTGGCTTACCTACATCAGGTGTAATAATCTGGAAAGGCAGATAAGGAGGCTGACATGAAAAAACTTTTACTTTGCCTGATAATAATCACCCTGCCGCTAATGGCAGAAGAAATTTGGCTCGGTTTGGTAAGTGGCGCGCAAGGTGATTCATTGATTCTCGTCGACGGTTTAAAAATATATGTCCCGAACCTGGCTTTTGCCCAGTACCTCTCTGAAGACGATCATTTATTAGATAATATAGAAATCACTTACCCGTTCACTGCATCTCTGGTTGTTAACGATCTGTCAGACTCAGACCCGGCCTCACGTGCTGTTAGTAGTGCCAGTATTTCGACCATTAAGATCTACGAATTCTATGAGGTAAAACAAGGTAGACTGGTAGAACGCACATTCGATTAACGAAAAGAAAGGGTGTAGGCTTTGCCAATCGGTAAAGCCTACACCCGGCTAATTCCCACAAAACAACCCGTCCTACCTTATGGCGACAACCCTAAAAGCAATAATACGACGGCTCAGTAGAGTATTCATTACTCAGGGCTTACTTGTTGCCAATGTACTCGTATTTCAGCAAGGCGATACTCTAAAATTCCTCAAAAACAACGAGGTTATTGATCAATGGCTACTCTTTGAAGATCTTCAAAATCAATCACCTGCCCACGTTGTCTATACCAAGAAATCCAAGGTTTCTGCAGATAGCGGTTATTTCTTCATATACGAAGAAAAGCGTCATACACGAACCGATAGTGTTTTCACAAAGATCACGCTATATAATGCCGAACAGGAAAAACTATGGGAAAAATCTGCTAATAACGAAAGAAGAATCTCTTTTTATCTAACTTCCATATACAAAAACACCATTATCCTGGTAACGACTAATACTGGCTACACCAACCCGAGTCTTGAAATCATTGCAAATAACAAAAAGACAACGATCATAAAACCAAACCAATGGCATCGGATTATCCGCTATGCTATTTCACCAAATATGCAATATTTTATTTTGCACGTCAAGAACCTCCACAACAAGAGGATGTGGGATTACATCTATTTCATTGATACTGACACCTATGATAACTGGACCTATCTGTTTCCGATCTGCGTTTCGTGCAAAAGGAAAAAAATCGAATTAGCTGTTTATGATAATGGGAAATCAGAGGTCATTTATAAAGGTGAACACCGGGTATTTTCTAAAAAGGGAGAATTGATCGATATCTACAGGAAATTATGATCGCGCACCATAGAAGTAATACCTGCTTTATTGACATTCCCTTGTTTTTGTTTATATTTAATCAATGGAGGTGAAATTTGAAATCTTTTGCAAAACAGTTTTTTTTCATATTACTCGTTAGTCTATTTGTCATTCATTGCGGCAATGGGAAAAAGCAGGATCAGGGTAAAGAAAAAACCAATACACCGCCGGTGGTAAATGAAGTTAGCCTATTACCGCTAAACCCCACGGTCCAATCGCGTATCCAGGCACAAATCCTGAGCACTGACAAAGAAGCCGACCCTATCACCTATACGGTGAAGTGGTTCCTCAATGATCGAGAAATCGGTGAAGGTATGTCACTGACCTATGACGAAGTACAAAAAGGTGATAAGATCTTTGCTAAAGTTACGCCTTACGATGGCAAGGCATATGGCGAATCAGTGATGTCTAATGAAATTATTATAGGTGGTTCACCGCCGAGGATAATCTCCTTGCAGGTCGCGCCCGAGTCTATATTCGTCACCACTCCACGAGTTGTGGTAAGTGCCCTGGCTGAAGACCCGGATAAGGATTCAATAAGGATCATCATCCATTGGGTCGTAAAAAATAAAGTCATTCCGGATACGACAAATGCTCTTGATCTAAAAAGGTTCGGTTTGAAAAAGAACGATGTGATCACTGGTTCTGCATTTGTTGACGATGGTGAGTTCAGGTCAGAACCCTTTCTCTTTGAGCTAATCATTGCCAATGCGCCGCCAGTCTTTATCAGAGAAATAGATTCTGTAAAATGTATGCCAGACAGTATCTATTACAAACTGCCTATTTTTGACCCTGATGAAGATGCGATAACCTATGAAATCCTGGATGCGCCGACCGGCATAATGATCGACCAAAATACCGGCACAATTTACGGTAGTGCTGGAGAAACTACATCATTTGAGGTAACAATACGCGCCACAGATACAGATGGCGCCTATATGGAAGCTCAGTTTACCTTAACCTCGCCGTAATAGTTTATATTCACAATATTATATTAGTAGTAACAGTTTAGCCATTCTAAGATTCTTCTCATATTTCCCTCCCTTGATGGGAGGTAATAAAAGGGAGGGTGATGAATTTAATGATTTTCCAATGATTATTCACCCCCACCTTATTCCTCCCCCTTCAAGGGGGAGGAATTTTAGAATGGTTTACCTATTACTATTAGTAGCAGGGCATAATTTTCTTGTCCCGTTTTTGCTCAAATCTTTGATTTGACCGTAAAAACGAGGATCCCGCATTTTTCTTTATAAAGTGCGGGACTTCTTACTTCTTCGGGTGGTCCGGATCAGGTACTGGCGCCTCTACAGGACAGACTGCCAAGCACTGCACCTCATCAAAGTGGCCTACACACTCAATACACTTGTTAAAATCAATCACATAAATAGGGTCACCTTCACTAATTGCCTGAACTGGACATTCAGGTTCACAAAGTCCACAGCCAGTGCATTCATCAGTAATCTTATATGCCATTTTACCTCCTTATTACACGAATTATTATATTGACTTTTGATTAAATGTCAAGACTCGACCGTTGTCATTCCCTGGCTTGACCAGGGAATCCAAATTTCTGGATCATCCGGTTAAACCGGATGATGACACGAGAGTAAACTGGATAATGACACAAGGTCATTGCCCACTCCCCTTATGCCTGCCCCGCTTGTCGCGTAGTGACAAACAGCGGGGTAAACCGAAGTTACACGGGGTCATTGCCCGACTCGATCGGGCAATCCAGAAATCAACTCGTCATACCTTTTTCCTGGATCATCCGGTCAAGCCGAATGATGACACGAGAGTAAGTCGGATGATTAGAAAGTTGGATACATCTTAACAATAGGCAATAATTTCTATATTGAAAAACTTGAAAGAGTCGGATAAATCCGACCGCTACAGAATCTAACAAAAAATAAATGTAGCGGTTTGATTTATCCACGCCCATCCACGATGAGCGGGGTTTATCAAACCTAATATCTCTGAGGAAACTAATAAATTAATACGGAGAACATTAAATAGTTTCAATTATGTTGTAGAACCTGTCATTCCGAACTTGTTTCGGAATCTCGATAAAGTGAGACTCTGAAATAACCCTGGCCAGGCACCAAGCCAGGGTTCAGGACAGGTCAGGATTCAGAGTGACAATAGTGCAACATGCTAACGAAATCCACTGTAACTATTATATGTTCTCCTTAGTAATACTCCCTCTCCCTTTTTAAGGGAGAGGGATGGGGTGAGGGTTTCCAAGTTTCTGTGACAGTAACAAGAAAATATGGCTACTGGTTTTTATCAAGAATGACCAATGCTAATGGTAGCTGCTCCAGCGGCGTGAACAGTTTCTCAACGCGTAGGTGAAAGCTTTTTTCCCAAAGGTCTTTTTTTGTTTGCTTAATCTCCTCCTCGACTCGGTGGGTCTTATAGAAAATCGCCCTGCCGCCGGGTTTGATTAAGCTATTAATAGGGACTATCAGTTTCTTGATTTTACCAACTGCCTTGAGGAGAATTACTTCGAATGTTTTTTCCTGGTAGTCCTGGGCACGTTCATTGACCACATCCACGTCAGGATAACCCAATTCCTCGGTCAAATACCGTAAAAAATCAGCCTTTTTCTTGTTTGATTCAATGAGGGTTAATTTCATTGCCGGCTTTATTATTTTCAAAGGCAGCGAAGGAAAACCGGCGCCGGCACCAATGTCGCAAATATTATAATATCCCTTCACAAAATCCAGCGCCATTAATGAAGTCAAGAAGTGTCTTTTGGCAATACGTTCATAATCCTGGTGTGACAAAAGATGAAGCCTCCTTCTCATTTTGAAAAGGACTTCCAAATATATGCGGAACTTCTTAAAAATCGCCTTATTGGATTTTATCTTCAGTATATTTAGACCAGTAAGCAGATCATCCAATTCTCGCTGGATTTCTTTGTGCTGGCTATTTGTCATCCTGATGCTTGATCTCATCCCAGATTCTGTCCATTTCCTCTAAACTCGCATTTTCAAGACTTTTTCCTCTTTTTTTCAACTCCTCTGTTACTTTTCTAAACCGGCTGACAAACTTCTTATTGGCGTTTCTCAAGGCGTCTTCTGGGTCAAATTTCAGGTGTCGAGCAAGATTGACACAGGCAAAGAGCAAATCTCCGAATTCTTCAAAAGCTCGCGCTGAGCCGATACTTGATTTGAGTTCCCCAATCTCTTCGTCAACTTTTTTACAAGGGCCCTCAGGCGATTGCCAGTCAAAGCCAACCTTTGAAGCACGTTCCTGGATGATCTTTGCGGCGAGAAGCGCAGGCAATGCTTTGGATATCCCACTGAACATATCCTTTTTGCTTTGCTGCCAGAACTTCAAGACTTCATCTTGGTTTTTTAATTCCTTACCTTTAAATACATGCGGATGTTTCTCCCGATATTTTTTGACCGTAGAACAAACTAATTCGTTAAGCGTAATACCCTTTTCTTCTTCAAAAATGGTCGCCAAAAAGAAACCGAGGAAGAGGATATCACCAATCTCCTCTTGTATTGCCCCAACATCGCCCTGTTCTACCGCCTCAACGAGTTCATAGGATTCTTCAATGACGTTATTTTTTATCGATTCAAGAGTCTGTTCACGATCCCACGGGCATTTGGACCGCAGTACCTTAACCAGTTCTATAAGCTTACGAATATGCATTTCTGGTTTGTGCTTAGATGTTCTTAAACAACGGTACGCGGTTATAAATCAATATCTTGTGGTGTTTCCTCATATTCGTCGTGGCGGTGAAAATCGGTATAAAAATCTTCCTCAAAGTTTAGACAGCACAATAATCTGCCGCATATCCCGGATATTTTGCTGGGCGAAACGTATAATTTCTGATCCCGCGCCATACGCAAGGAAATGGATTTCAACTCACCTAAGAAAGTCTTACAACAGAGATTTCTTCCGCAAGGTCCAATTCCGCCAAAGAGCTTTGTATAATCCCGACTACCTATTTGTTTTATGACAACTCTCTTATCCAACTTTTGCGATATGTAGCGATGCAATTTTCTAAACTCCAACCTCTTCTGCGCAGTGAAATAAAAAATCACACGTTCCTCATCAAGCTGGCAATGGGCATACACCGGCTTCATGGCAAATTTATACTCTTCCACGGCACGCTTTAGCTCGAGCAAGCAGAACTCTTCGTATTCCTTCAACTCATGCTGTTTTTCAAAATCATTGGCAATTGCTTTTCTGATGATTTCACCATAGATATCGTCGCCTTCCTCTTTTTCGATTCTTATGACTCGACCCAGATCAATACCCTCTTTGCTCCTTATTAGGACCAACTCACCGACCGTATAACTGATCTCACTCTCACAGAGTTCAGTACGAAACGGTGTTATTTTTATATGACAGATCATTTCTCTCTAATTAAGTATATCTTTTCACCTTTTCTTATCATACCTAACTCATCGCGTGCCTTTGCCTCAAGTAGGTTACCTCTTTTGTATTCGCTTATGCGATTACGCAATACTTCCTTCTTTGCCTTCAGAATCAAAATCTCTTTTTTCAGATTATTCTCTTCCCGAATCGAACTTATCAACTTGTACGCTCTCCGACTGAAGTAGAACAACGGGATAGCTGCAACCAGAAGAAAAATTATCCATCGCCGCCTTTTTGACACACGCCTTCTTGTTTTCTTCATCAAATAGTAACTGCCATAGTTTTGTCAAACCCGGATTCCCTGATTTACACGTCCCGGCGCGTTATTGTTTCGAAGGGTAATAATAGTAGTACCGATGACGATAATAGTGACGCGTAATATCAATGCCGTTCAAAACGAATCCAACGATGTTCCCGCCGCTGCGTTCCAGCTCCTCTTTTACTTCTAAAACAGCATCGCGATGCGTCTTCCTAGCCATTACTACTACTATAATCCCATCACAGATCCTACCTAAGACACGCGCATCGGCAACCCCTAAAGCCGGTGGAGCATCAATAATGATGAATTCGAATTCTTCCTTTAGCTTCTCAATAACCTCACCCATTTTTGGTGACCCGAGCAATTCCGCGGGGTTAGAAGGTATTGTGCCGCTGGTAATAAAGTGAAGGTTCTCAGTCGTGCTTTTGACAACGGCGTCTTTCAATTTTAACTTCTCGACAAGGACATCTGATAGACCATGTCTTTTATCCTTAATAAACTTGGCGAAGTAACGGTGGAGCATCGGCCTTCTGAAATCACAGTCGAGAAGAACAGTTTTATGCCCTTGCTGAGCCATGGTAATACCTAAATTCAAACAGGTCGTCGTTTTACCTTCCTGAGGCAAGGTCGATGTAATCAACAACGATTTCATTGGCTTTGCCGTAGCCGCAAATGCGATATTGGTTCTCAATATCCGGTAGGCTTCAGTTATTTGAGAATGAGGTTGCTCAATGGTCGGTAGCTGAGGACGATCTTTATCTTTAACCAAAGGGATTGCTGCCAACACAGTTAAGCCGGTTAACTCCTCGATCTCTTTAGAACTCTTTATCGAGGTATCCATATATTCCAGGAGAAAAACACCGCCAACTCCGATTAGCAAACCCAAGAGAAAACCGAGGATAGTATTCTGTTTTGGCTTTGGCTCAAGCGGTCTATCCGGGACTGTTGCTATATCAATAATCCTTGCCTCACTTATTTGCATCGCCTCGGCAATTTTCGACTCCTCGAGTTT
>JAUWCU010000128.1 GCA_030609135.1 Candidatus Stahliibacteriota bacterium
GAACCGCAAGGGTATATGCCGAAGCAATGAATTCGCCGCAGTCCCAGAATGACAAAGTTGGTGCGACTGTATAGAGATAAACCCCAGCAGTAATTACAACTAAAACAAAAAGGAGTAATTTTTCTAATTTTTTGCTTTCCATCTAACCTCCAGAGCTCTATTATATTCAAACCACTTATAATGTCAATGACAATAACCAGAAACTTGGACACATCTTTGATAGCAAATTTGAACTGCATCAACATCAATCCAAACCCATCATACTTCCCCTCCCTTGACGGGAGGGGGTAAGGGGGAGGGAGATTTTTTTCATAATTCAATACACCCCTCACCTTTGTCCTCTCCCTCAAGGGGAGAGGATTTTATACTTTTGCAGTTTAAAATTTGTGTCCAAGTTTCTGTTAATATGGTTTGACTTTTCGCTACGGTTATCTATAATAAAAGGTATGATCTCATTGTCTAACAAGGTGAAGATTATCCCAATAGAGCAGCCCTTTCTCCGTGTGCTGGCGCAATACTTCTACAAACAGTATCAAACTGATTTCCCTGATCTTTCAGATATCCTGGTGGTTTTTCCTACGCAGCGCAATAAATTGTATTTTCGGAGGAACTTACTTGAGGTTTCAAAAACCTCAGGTATGGTTCCGCCAACCATGAGAACAATAGCAGAATTAGTTGACAAAACCCACGAGGATTTGGGTGGCAAAAAAGGATTGATGCTCAATGTGGTTGAACGTAACTTTCTCTTGAGGGAAGTTGTAGAATCCATGAAGGTTGAATATTGGCACGACTTACCTTTTCTGAAATTTGTGGCGATTGGCAAACGGTTACTTCATTTATTCGATGAATTATCAAAAGAGGGTGTAACCCTTGAGCAGGTGGAGGAACTTGTATGCCTGGGGCACTACCCTGAGAGGTTTGTAAAACATGAACTGTCCATAATAAAAAATATTTTTGATGAATATCGAAAAACACTTGTTAATACAGGCTATCAAGACAGTATTGATAAGTCTGAACTTGTTCTTAACCACTTCACGACTTCGCTGCTAAAGCCTTTCAAACATATCTTCATTACTGGTCTTGTTGCGACGACACATTTGGAAACTCTATTGATTCAGAGGATTTTGCAAGATCTGGATGCTGAATTAATTCTTCATTCGAGCTCAAAACATCTAATGCAAGCGAATGATCCGACTGATCCCTTTTACTTACACGCCAAAATGTTGAAAAGGATTGGTGTAAATCAGGGCGACAACATTGCGGTCATTGGTCATGAAAACCCTCAGCTACCCGTAATCCATATTACGCGGACCGAATCTATGTTTCAACAAACACTCCAAATCAAAGAAGTTCTAAACAAGGTGCGAGGTCGCTACGAGCCCCATCGCATCGCAGTTATCCTAACCGACGAGAAAAGTGTGTTTCCAATAATTGAGATCCTGAAGTCCTCGGGACTCGCGTACAATTTGTCAACCGGATTGCCGATGACTCAATCACTGCTCTATACTTTTCTCGATCAATTATTGGGTGTTGTTGAAAGCGGTTTTCATTACAAAGAGTTTTTCATTTTTATCAAGCATCCGTTAATCAAGAACGCAGTAATCGAAGAGAAAGCAGTGCGATCTTCAGTGTACACACTCCAGCAGACAATGATCAAGAAACGTTTGAATTATTTTAGCTTCGGGGATCACACAGAGGATGCGTTCGAAAAACTTGCCGGGTTATTGAAAAACTGTTTTGATACAGTGACACGCAGTGTAGCCCTAAATCAATACATCCTGGGTCTGCTTGAGATGCTAAACCAGGTGCTTTTGTATAACAAAGAACTTATGAAGACTGGCTCTGATGGTATCGGTGATTTCTCGGACCGTCTAAATGACTTAGCCAAGTTGCGTATCGCTGGTGATCATATTGACCCCGGCACCAAAATGCTGCGGTTTATTCTTGATGTCTTGAAAGATGCATCGTTTAAAACCAGGGGTGATCCCATGAAAGGTGTTCAGGTAATTGGTTTACTCGAAGCAAGGAACCTCGACTTTGACTGTATTATCATCCCTTCGATGAACGAAGGGATTTTCCCGAAACGGAGTGAAAAGGATTTGTTTATAAATCAGCAGGTGCGTAAGGATATTGGTCTTCCTTATGATAAGGAACGCGAGAGCCTCTTTCATTACTATTTTACGGAAATGATAAACAACAAGAAAGAAGTGTTCCTATCGTACGTCGAAGAAGAAAAAAGAGACATCCGTTCACGCTTTATTGATTTTCAGATTGACAAAGGGGCAGTGCTTACTACTGATGCCAGGATAGCGCTGGGGAGCACGACGTGCAGTTTACCAACGCGGGCAGTGAAAAAGAGCAGCGGTCTTTTTAAAAGGCTTATCCATAAATTAGCAACGCGCGGGCTCAGTCCGGCTAACCTCAAAGACTTTCGTGAGTGTCCATACCGTTTCTACCTGAAATATGTGCTCCGCATAGCTGAACCCAGCACTATTATTGAAGAAGCCGGTCCTAAGGAATGGGGGAATGTTATTCACAAAGCACTCCGTGACTTTTATAAATATGATCTTCCAAGTGGTATAATAAAAGAAGACATCGCGGTGATGCAGCCAAAACTACATCAAAGACTGAACAAGGCGTTGAGGGATGAATTGGCAATGCGTCCAAAGATGATAAATTTTTTGGACCTTGAGCTTTATAAGAAACGAATGGACAAATTCCTAAATAAGGAGATCGAAAGATCAAAATCAGGTTTCAAGGTGGTCACCAGTGAAATTGAGAAGCGGGTCGAATGTTTTTTACAAATAAGTAATGTCAAGGTAAAACTATATGGCTACCCTGACCGCATTGAAATCCTCAAGGAACGGCATTATGTTCTCGACTATAAGTCAACCACACCAATGAGAAAGAACTACGAATTGGGCGATGACTTCGTGGAGTTTCAATTGCCCCTGTATGGTATGATTATTGCTGACGGCGATTTCACGAGTATCAGAGGTTTGGCATACTATGAAATTTCAAAAGATGTCAAAATTACCCCCATTGTTGAGGAAAAAGATATTGTCGAATACCTGAAGGATTTCAAGACGAAGATTTTACTACCAATGCTTGAGGAACTTTTGTCGGCAGATATTGCATTTTATCAGGCTCGTGCGAAAACCGCATGCAAATATTGCGCTTTTACCCATCTCTGTGGAGTAAAAAGTGTCTGAGAAAATAGAGCATACTGCTTTGATGTCATCGGCTGGCGCCGGCAAGACGCGTGCCCTGACCAAACGGTTTCTTTATCTGTATCTACATCAGGCGAATTACCCACTTGAGTCATTATATGGCATTACCTTTACAAATGAGGCAGCGTTTGAAATGAAGACGCGGGTATTAGATTATCTTGACCTTCTTATTGCCGGAACATCCAATGACAAAGCAAACCTGGAAATAATCGAGTACTTCAACGAGCATTTTTCAAACGTAAAAGAGCGGGCAAAAAAGAAGAAAAGACACCTGCTCAATAACCTTACCGAATTCAATATCTACACATTTCACAGTCTTTTCGCCTCTTTCCTTTCGAGCATTCCATTTGCCGCTGGTGTTTTACCAGGTTATAAGATAATAGATGATGCGTATGAATTAGTAATTTATGAATCGGTCCTGGATAAATTCCTTGAGGCAAGCGGTCGCGAGCCAGGTCGATTTAAATTGATGAAAGAATTCGTTGTGCAAAAAGAGACTAGAGCGAAGGCAAGCGTGAAAGACATTTACTGGAGCATAACCCCGTGGTTTGGTTTCCTTGGTGACTTAGTGGGTGGTGAACAAGACATCAGGGTTAGGGTCAAGGCAAAAAAAGATGAGTTTGATGAATTCCTTCACCAACTTGTCTCATTCATTCGCACATATGAAAAAGCCGGGTACACCAAGAGTGGTGCGCACATGAATAAGAACCTCGCTGGATTCTGTGAAGCGATAGATCGATACCTTGAGCCGAAGAATTTTAAGACCCTGGAAGAATCCGCGTATACGACATCTATTTTGCGTTGTGATTTAGATGAAAAAAGCTACCTTGCAAAATTCGCGGATAATCTGGGTACGGAAAAAGACGACTTTAAAAAACTTTTGAAAATGCTATCTTTTTGCACGGACCATTATTTACGGCTGCTCTCTGATCAACAGATAGTAGTTCATCTCAAGCCAATCCTGGAAATCCATAATTTATTCCAGGCGGAAAAGCGATCAAGGAATTTCGTGAGTTTTGATGACATCGAGTCCCTGACCCTGCGTGCCCTGGAGGTCAGTTCTGATCTAGATTATTTATACTTCAAGATTGGTGCGGAAATAGCCCATCTAATGATTGATGAATTCCAGGACACTAGTTATCGTCAACTTAAAATAATCGCTCCTTTAATCAGTGAGATTGTGTCACTTGCTCCGGTTGAAAAAAGTCTTTTCTATGTGGGTGATCCAAAACAAGCTATATTTCGGTGGCGCGGTGGAGCCTCAGAGCTCTTCGACGTGTTGATCGAGCAATACCCGGAAAAGATTGTGCGCAAGGAATTAACGACAAATTACCGCAGCAAGGCCGAGGTAATTGATTTCGTAAACACGGTCCTCGAAAAAGATGACAAGGCGGAACCGGATAATACTGGCGGATGGGTGAGGGTTGAGAATATCGGAGAGTTTACTGGGATGGATCAAGGGCGGCAAGAGATAATTGAACGGACCTGTTCGATTATTAAAGAACTCCACGATAATCTTGGTTATGAATACTCTGATCTTGCAATACTTGTATACACCAACAGGTTTGGCGTTGCGGTTGCCGAAGGTCTTTCAAAAGCGGGTATGCCCCATGTGAGCCGATCTAAATGTGATATCTTGAGCAATACAGACGTGAGGATCATCGTGAAACTTCTTCAATTTCTTGATGATCCGGAAAACAATTTTGCCTTGCTTCATGTTCTTCTGTCACCATTTTTTGGCCTGGATGAAGAGGTTTTACGACGTTTGATGTATCGTGGAAAGACCCTTTTTCTTGGTCTCCGTGATAAACACCCTGGTTGGCTGGCGACAAAGAAATTGGAGAAGTTGCTTGCGCTGGTTCATTTTGCAAATCCCTATGATTTGATTTTTAACATATACCAGGAGTTGAACATAGAAATTACGTACGCACTTGCTACGCTTTTAGATGTGGCATTGGATTATACGATCGAGGATTTTGGTCATCTAAGCTCTTTTCTTGATTGGCTCAGCAATGTCGGTGAAACTATTCAGGTTAAAGAAATGCATCCTGAAGGCGTACAGATCCTTACGGTTCACAAGGCAAAGGGTTTGGAATTTGAGGTTGTTTTGTTGCCGGAAACGAACCGAGCTATTAGAATAGGTGAAGATGAACAGCTGCTGTTTTCATACAAAGCAAACGGTGTTGAACCTGAGAAAATATACTGGCGGAGTTATGGTAAGTATTTGAAGGGCTTGAAAGAGGCTGAACAGGACCGCTTGCAAATGGACGAGCTGAATTTGCTTTACGTGGCTTTGACGCGTGCAAAAAATGGCATTCATGTATTGGGGTTTAAACACCAAAAAAGAGGGTTGGGGTTTTGGTTTGGTAGGATCGCCGAGAAAGTTGGGGGGTCGACGTACTCAAGGGGTGAGATAACCAAAAAGAAAGAAATTAAACCGGTGCTAACCAAAACAGAAAAGTATGGCGCTATTACGCGCGAAAGTTCACTCTTAAAAGAAGAGCGTTCCTTATATTCACCTACAGAGCGAGGACTTGAGATAGTCGATGTTTCTCGAAGGCAGGGCATGGAATTTGGTTCGATGATACATCAGGCGTTAAGCAAAATAGAATGGCTTGACAATATCGACTTGCCGGCATTAATTACGCGCGCCGTGCGCAGTATCCAGGCTCGGTATGCACGTCTACCTGACGACGCATTAGATATCGAAAAAAGACTCACACCACTCCTGGTGGAAACTTTGACTGATCCAGGTTTGGGATCCCTGTTCTTTAAGGACGGCCGTAATGTGGTGTGTAAAAACGAGGTTTCTATTTATTTCGAAGAAAAGAATAGGGATGTGTCAGGTCAAATTGACCGATTGATTATTGAAGCACGGCAGATTACTATCGTTGATTACAAAACCGGTGAGGAAGAAGTCAAACACCAACAACAGCTAAGGATCTATAAGACAGGTATAGAAAGGATATACCCTGGAAAACGTATTGAGACGATGCTGGTCTATTTAGACAAGGCTCGGGGTAAAAAGATAGTCAAAATTTAGTACCGTTTCAAATAGTTCGTGTTTTAGTAGGGACATGCCATGGCGTGTCCCTACCGAAGACGAAAAACAAACACAAATTTCATAACAAGAACAATACATGCAAAGAAACATTTGTCTGTTATTTCACGGGGCGAGCCTATCTCGAGTTATAGCGAGAGGCTTGCTCGACTTTTTTCACTTACAACATGATCTGCCATCCACTAAACAGTATGCTGAATTTACCAGACTGCCACCGCAATTTCACGAAGCAGGCACTCTTGAATAAAATATCACCTGACCAATATTATCTTCTCTGTTTTTTCGTAACCTGATGTTTCTAACCGTACAAAGTAAACCCCAGCTGCCAGTTTTTTTGACTGAATCGGAATTTCATTCGTGCCGACCTTCAATTTGCCATTGAAAATTTCATCTACCAACCTTCCAGTTACATCGTACAGTTTTACTGTAACCTTACGTTCATCAGGTGAATTGAGTCTTACTTTCAAGTCTCTTTTGGCTGGATTTGGA
>JAUWCU010000068.1 GCA_030609135.1 Candidatus Stahliibacteriota bacterium
TTCAGTGGATTTCGTTAGCATGTTACACTATTGTCACTCTGAATTTATTTCAGAGTCTCACTTTATCGAGATTCCGAAACAAGTTCGGAATGACAGGTTCCACAACATAATTGAAACTATTATATGTTCGGAGTAATATATAGGAGGTTTTAATGTTATTATTTATTTTACTCACTTATGTAATCCCAGTTGACTCACCGATAATGGACAATATCGAATACTTACAGATCAAAGGTCTTATTGATATCCCTTTGTTAAGACCCTATGAAGTAGAGTGGGTCATTCCGCAAATAGATGAACTCCTTATCAATGATGTCAAACTCAATCCATTGGATAGAAAAATCATATCACTTTTCAATCCGCTTTTGACGAAAAATCAGGATTTCTCATACCTAATTCACCTCAATGCCATCTATCAATTAGAACCAGAGTATAGGTGCGGTTTTCTCGATCTACGATTAGGTGGGCAAATGGCTAAGAATATTGGGTTTTCCCAGGCATTGAAATGTCAACGTGCTTCAGATATCGATACCGCCGGACCAAAACCATGGCATGGCTTTCAGGTTTACCTGACTGAAGGATTAATGAAGATGGAAGTTGGTATGATACATTTTGATATTGGCCGTAGAAATTACCTGCTTGGCTTTGGTGATAATAATGACCTCCTATTCTCCCTTGATTCTCAAGGATATGACAGCTATTTGTTATTCATACCTACCCGCTACTTTGAATTCTACAATATCTTTTCGGTTCTCGACATCTCCCAAAACCGTTATATATCAATTCACCGTATTGGAGTGAACCTGAGAAAATTCTTAAAATTAGGGTTTAGCGAAACCCTGCTTTTTGGACAATCGCTCGAACCCCTATATCTAAATCCTTTCCTGCCCTATTATCTGTCACAATGGGGGTTAGACCGTAATGATAATATCATGTGGTGCTTTGATATCCAGTTACGGCTACTTGAGTCTATTATCTATGGTGAACTACTAATCGATGATTACATGTATGAAGATGATCCATACCCTGACAAACTGGCTTACAAAGTAGGCTTCAAGTCAGTACTATTTAATAATTTTCTAGTGAAGATGAATTACACTTTTGTTGACAAATGGGTGTATACACACCGGATACAGGACAATATTTATGTACGCGGTACCCATCCCCTGGGTTTTCCTCTGGGTAACGATGTTGATAGAGTATCCTGTGTAGTAAAATTCTTAAATCGATTTGGTCTATATCCTAAACTAGAGCTTGAATATGTAAGAAAAGGACAAGGGAGCATCTTTTTGCCTTATGAGCAAGAAGGCGGCTCATGGAACCCTCCTTTTCCATCGGGCGTAGTTGAAAAAAAACTGGAAATCGATTTCGGACTTGATTATACACTCCGTTATGATTTCTATTTCAGAGCCAAGGCGGGTAAATGCTTTTGGCGCAACCACGGGCACGTATCAGGCAATGACCTGAATGATACAGTTTTGGATATGAGCCTCTGGTTTGTTTTGTAGTACATAGAATAAATACTAAACGCTAAGCACTAAATTCTAAACAAATCCGAAATTCCAAATTCAAATGTACAAAACAACTTAGAATTTTGAAAATTAAGATTTAGAGTTTGTGCCGTAAACGAGCATCCTCGCTTTTGAAATATCAGAAACGGGATTTGGAATTTGATATTTGGAACTTGGAGCTTGGCTCTTGGAGCTTTTCTCTTCAGTGCCTAAAATGTCTCATGTGTGTAAAGACCATCGCCATATCGTGTTCATTACACGCATCGATCACTTCCTGGTCACGCTTTGAGCCACCCGGTTGGATCACCGCAGTCACGCCACCTTTTGCCGCGGTATCAACGCCGTCGCGAAAAGGAAAGAAAGCATCTGAACCCATAACAATACCGGCACTTCTATCCACTGACTGCTGCGCCGCGATCACTACGGCACCGACCCTTGAAGTCTGACCAGCACCGATACCCACAGTCCTTCCCTTTATCGCAAAAACCACCGAGTTTGACTTGGTCCATTTGACTACTTTCCAGGCAAATTTCAAGGCTTCGGTTTCATAGTCATCAGGCGCTCTCTTGGTAACTACTTCCCAATCCTTGACATCACCCTTATCACGTTCCTGAACCAGGATACCACCAAAAACCGGACGATAGACAATGGGCAGCATGAGTTCAGGCAATAACTTTACAATTCTTAAGTTTTTTTTGGTCTTCAAAATTTCGAGCGCGTCTTTTTCAAACCCCGGAGCAATGATAACCTCGAAGAAGTGCTTTTTAATCAACTCGGCAGTTGCTCCAGTGACTTCCTGGTTAAACCCCACTAAACCGCCAAAAGCAGACATTGAATCAGCCATATAGGCGCGCTCAAATGCCTCTTCCTGGCTTTCACCTGTGGCAACACCACATGGTGTCTGGTGCTTGATAACTGCACAGGCTATCTCATCAACGAATTCATTTGCCGTACCAAATGCAACTTCGGCATCGAGAATATTATTGTAGGAAATCTGTTTGCCACCGTGGATTATGAAACCCTCTTGTTCTAATTTATTGAGATAGAAAGCTGCTTTTTGATGCGGGTTTTCCCCGTAGCGCATGGGGATAAACCGCTCTGCGCCAACTGAGAAATATCTTTGTCGGTCAATATCCTCACCAAAATACTCGGCAATAACAACATCATACCACGCAATATAACCGAATGCTTGTTTTGCTAAGTTCAGCCGAAAGTCCTCAGTAAAACCATCATTTTTCAACACCTCGATAATCTCGTTGTACTGTGCTGGGTCATATGCAACCCCAACCTTCTTGTAATTCTTTGCTCCTGCTCTTAATAAAGTCACACCACCGATATCAATAAACTCTATCATTTCATCTAAGGATTTGCCTTTTTGCTCGAAAAAAGGATAGAGGTTACAGACCACAAGGCCGATTTCTCCGGTCTCAAGGATTTCTTTTGCAATCTTTTGACTGAGCGTTTTAACACGTTCGCTTTCTGAACCACCTGTATAATCACTGATTCTAACTGCTTCAATACCATTCTCTTTCAGTAACCTACAAGTACCGCCAGTGGCGATTATTTGAAAACCAAGACCTGCTAAAGACTTGGCAAAATCAACAACGCCCTCTTTCTCAGCTACTGATATAAGGGCTTTTTTAGTAATTGTTTGTGCCATGATTAAGCTCCATATTTCTTTATTTTCAATGCATTTGCTAATAATAAAGGCATTAAATCAAGTGACCTCATCCTACCCAAGCTGCCAGTTACGCAATTTCTTTCAGTGAAACTCTTCTTTTCAGGGAAGACATATTTTGAACATATTAACAAGGGGTTTGGATGCCATGAATGCGAGTGAAGCAAAGCAGGTGTGGAATGATCTGCGGTTATACAAAGAACCTCAGGTTTTAATTTCAGGATTTCAGGCAATTTTTTGTCAAATGCTTCAATGTATTTAACCTTCATTGCCTGATCACCATCTTCACCAGCTTTGTCAGTTCCTTTAATATGAAAGAAGAAAAAGTCAAATTTCAAGTAATTCTCTTTCATGGTCTTTATCTGATCAGCGATTGTCTCGCCGGTTTTCAAAACGCTCATACCGACTAACCGGGCAAGACCCCGATACATTGGATATGTTGCAATCGCTGCCGGGTTAATACCGAATCGTTTTGCCATAGACTCCAGCTTCGGGTTCCGCGCATACCCCCTGAGCAAAACATAGTTTGATTTTTCTTCATCTTTGAGTACCAAAGCAGCAGTTTTTATGAAAGCATTGATGATCTCTGCAGACTTTTCAGCAGCTTTGGTTTTTGCCTTAGCAAATACTGGCGCCTGGTTGTCCTTTTGCGGATCAGCATCAGTGAGAGCATCAGAAA
The DNA here is from genome assembly GCA_030609135.1 of Candidatus Stahliibacteriota bacterium. Classification (GTDB taxonomy): domain Bacteria; phylum Hydrothermota; class Tepidihabitantia; order SM23-42; family SM23-42; genus JAUVZL01. The sequence goes on from JAUWCU010000068.1 coordinate 3,869, forward strand.
GCCCTGCATCCTGGAATTTCACCACAAATCTATGTTCTTTAGCTGGCTTAATCATAAGTGATATGCCTTCAATCGTTTTAATCGCGGCCTGCAATTTATTGCATAATCTGGCACATTCTTCAGTTGAAATTCGACCAGCCCGGCGATCCGTTATAACCTTATCCCTTATCGTTGCGAAATTCCCCCGTATTGCCAAATCCTTTTCCTCGACATCCAGATCAATACCCAGAGCCTCAAGCACACCGCGACCGATTTGGTGCTCTACCGGATCATAACCAAACATGGCAAGGTGTGAAGGACCGCTGCCTGGTGTAATACCAGAAGCAATAGGGGTTGTTAACCCAAAACCGCTTTTCTTTGCCAGCTTATTCAAATTAGGGGTTTTCGCTATTTCTAAAGCTGTCTTCTCCGGGTTTGGCAAATCGCCCAAGCCATCAAGGACAATAAGAATTATCCTGTTTTCATTTTTGGTCAATAGGTCTTGCAGAATTTTCGACATACCACTCCTTTTTACTAAATTATTACTATATCCGAAAAAAACAGGAAGTCAAGACGAAGTATGAAAATCCAAAATGCCTAAATGCCTAAAATACCTAAACCAATAAATGCTTGGTTTTAATGACCTAATGACTTAGACACGCCATGGCGTGTCTCTACTACAAAATCTGCGAAATTTCGGCATATTTTATTGGAACTGTAACAACCGAATTACAAAAAGTGGAGAGGAGTCAGGTTCTTTATCCATTGACTATCGTGCGGGGGCTGGATATAATACTGGAAGAAAGGAGCAAAATAATGAAAAAATTCCTCGGCCTTGTTATAATCATAGCAATATTTGCGGTGAGCATTTACTTGATATTGAAAATACCAAAACCAGAAATGCTGGCTGTGGATCAGAACCCAATGTCTACCGAGCTGAACACAACAGAAGAATGGCTTGGCATATTCCTTCAGGGACAACGCATCGGCTATTCTTTTACAAAAATAACAAAGACTGATACTGGTATCATTGTCGAAAATCGCACCCGGATGAGCCTGATGATGATGAATGCACAAAGGACCGTTGATACGCATATTTACAGTCATACTGACCAAGAATATGTCTTAAAGGAATTCAAATTGCATCTTGAAACCTCAGGTCATGAGTCAAGGGTTGAAGGCATAGTACAAGGGAAGAAACTCCTCTTAACCGCCTATTCACAGGGCATCCCACACACCCAGACAATCAATCTCGAAGAAAAACCATATCTGCCAGGTGCTATTGAAGAAGTGATAAAAAATAGAAAGATGAAACCCGGCGATGAAATCACCATCCCGTATTTTGATCCAACTACCCAGTCCTCAGCCCAAGCCTGTATCAAAATGTTCGACAAAGAAAAAGTAAGTGTTTTTGGTAAAGAACATTTGGGGACAAAAGTGGAAATTACTATTATGGGGTTAAGTGAAATAGCTTGGTTTGACGACGATTTCAAATTAATCAAACGAGCATCGCCGGCAATGGGTATGGAAATGATCCCTTTGTCAAAAGAAGAAGCGCTCGCCGACATAAAGCCAGCTGAAGCATTTGATCTCCTTTCTTTCTTCTCAGTGAAACCAGACAAACCACTTGGCGACGCTGGAAAGTTGTCTTTTCTCAAACTCAAGCTCATGGATATTACACCAACTAACCTCGACCTCGATGATGATTTTCAGAAATTGGTGGGTCAAGAACCCATTATCCTGGAATTATATGTACCTGAGCTTTCTGAATTACCTGATCTTGACATACCTATTAAAGAACACGACGAATTTCTCAAGCCGTCAGTTTACATTCAATGCGAAAATGCAGAGATAACTGCCAAGGCAAAAGAAATAGTTGGTACAGAAAAGGATGCCAAAACTATTGTTGCCAAACTCGTGACCGGCGTGTACGACATGCTCGAAAAGAACCCGACTGCATCGTTGCCATCAGCCATTGATGTACTGAAGACAAAAGAGGGCGACTGCAACGAACATTCAGTGCTGTTTGCCGCTTTGGCGCGCGCTCAGGGTATTCCAACCAAAATCTATGTGGGTCTGGTTAGTCTCCAGGGTTCAGCATATTTTTATCACGCATGGTGCGCGGTCTGGCTTGGCAAATGGGTTCCAGTTGATCCAACATTCAATCAATTTCCCGCTGACATCGGACATCTGAAATTGAAAGAGGGTGAAGTTTCTGAATGGACAAAAGTCCTGAAAGTCGTTGGTAAGTTGCAGATCAGGATCCTTGATTCAAAACTAAAATAATCTTCATCAAGAAAACTTATGAAGACCCTCGTTATAAAAGAACTGCGCAAACACTTCGGCAAAACCTGGGCGCTCAAGAACCTGAACATTGAATTAGACCCCGGTGAGATCTTTGTACTTTTAGGACCTAATGGCGCCGGTAAAACAACGACGCTCAAGCTTATTGCTGGTCTTTTCCACCCTACGCACGGTGATATATATATCAAAGGTATCAATTTAGCTGAAGAACCCTTGAAAGCAAAGCGGTTGACTGGTTACATCCCGGACGAACCTTTCATTTACAACAAATTGACCGGTCGTGAATTCATCAATTTCATCGCTGGTATCTATGACATCAATAAGGACCAATACGAAAGCCGAATGGACGCGCTTTTGGGGAAACTTGATATCGGTAAATGGATAGATGATTTCTCTGAAACCTATTCCCACGGCATGAAGCAAAAAGTAATAATGTGTCAACTGTTTCTCCATAATCCTGATTTGATATTGATCGACGAACCGCTCGTTGGCCTGGATCCAAAATCCAGTAAGTCAGTTCGCGAAATCTTTTTGGAACTAAAGGCGCAAGGTAAAACCCTGTTTATCTGCACTCACACGCTGTCATTTGCCAAGGAAATAGCGAGTAAAATCGGTATTATCAATAAGGGCGAATTGAAATTTATCGGCGCGCTCAGTGAACTCTCAGAGATTTCCGGGAAAAAAGATATCGAGCAAATATATCTTAAGCTCTCTGAAGAACCTCTTCCAGAACAAAAGGTATAGGTAAACACCCAAACAATGAGAGATTTTCGCATCATCTTTATCACCCGCATTAGGATAATTGCCAAATCAATTCTTTCAATGCATGCCCTTGAATTATTATCGTTCGTGTTTGTGATCGGCTGTTTTCTTTTCGGCTCTTATTATGTGTTCTTTCGTATCTTCAAGTATCTCATGACTGTTGAGGCAATTGGTTTTGCGCTCATGGACCGGATCATTGAAATGGCATTTTTTATCTTCTTCACCATGCTCTTGTTCAGCAATGTCATAACTTCATTCTCAACTTTTTATAATAATAAAGAAGTGGATTTCCTGTTTTCTTTACCGATCCAGCCGACATCAATATACCTTGGTAAACTGTTCGAAAACTGCATTTATGCATCGTGGGCAACAATGGTCCTTGCCCTACCTTTAATTACTGCTTACGGAATAACAACCCATGCACCGGTTTTCTACTACCCCATGTCAATTGTGAGTATCTTGATCTATTTGATTATCCCAGGTACGGTGGCGTCTTTATTAGTCTTTGCCATTTTTCGCCTTTCCCCTAAGTTGAGTTCAAGGGACGTAATAATCCTATCGGTCCTCCTCATCATCGGGTTAACCTACTTATACGTAAAAACCAATAACCCCGCACTCCTCAAGGTCTTTGAGACGGACAACGAACAAGAACTCTTAAGGTTTGCCACCAACTTGACAACCGTGGGCGGCACTTATGTCCCATCAACCTGGTTGAGCAACATATTAAAAGGCTTGAGCGGTCGTGCAAATCTTGGTTTTTTCTACTTTGCATTACTTCTGTTTATTAGTTTAAGCATGACAATTATCGCTTTTTTTGCGGCGAAAGTTCTCTATGCAAAATCGTGGATACTTATCAATGAACATGGGACAAAAAGAAAACAAAGGAAATCACTCCTCCATACATATAAATATAATCAGTCACAGACATTATTCTTTAAAGACTTACTCGTTTTTATTCGTGAACCTATTCAATGGATACAGTTGTCAGTCTTCATAATATTATTGGTCGTATATATAATTTCCTTGAAAAGAACCCCTTTATACTTCACTTTTCCCCTATGGCGCACTATTGTATCGTTCCTCAATTTCACGTTTGTTACTTTTGTGCTCGCAACCCTGGGCGTAAGGTTCATATTCCCAGGCATGAGTCTTGAACGTGCAGGCATATGGTTTATCTGTTCTTCATCCCTTTCCTTAAGTAAGGTGATGAAGATCAAATATTGCACAAACGTCATAATTGCGGTAGTGATCCTGGAGAGTCTCCTGATCCTCTCGAACTTATTCATCAAAACTGATCCACAGATGTATGTATTGATGCCAGTAATCGCATTGTTCATTGCCGCATCTTTAGTTTCAATAAACCTCGGCTTAGGTGCGCGATTCCCCCAGTTTGACGAAACCAATCCATCCAGAATCGCGGCGGGCAGCGGTGGAATTGTTGCCGCTCTGGCAAGCATCGGGTATGTAGGGATCTCAATAATAATTCTCGCCACGCCAGCGTATCACTACATAATAAGTAAATACTATAGTCGACCCGTCAACCATCTCATGATATTGATACCTCTGATAGTCTTTCTCGTCCTCAACACAATCACAATTGTCTTTCCCCTACGCATGGGCCTCAAATCCCTTGAGCAAAGGGATTTTTAGCAGTGTTCAATCAGGATATTTCTTCTTAATAAAATCTATAACATCTTCAACTTGATCCTTAGGCGTCGATGCACCAGCCGTCACGCCAACGCTCTTAACACACTCAAACCAATCAATCAAAACATCGTTAACCGATTCAATGTGATAGGACGGCTTTATTTTCTTGCACATTTGATACAACCGCGTTGTATTGGCGCTGTTCTTACCGCCAACAACAAGCATTATATCGGCTTTCTCGGCAATACGCATAGCCTCTGTAGTACGCAGTATCGTTGCCTTGCATATCGTGTTGTAGATTTTCATCTCTAATACACCTGGTATGAGATTGGCAATCGCCTCGTTTAAATGGACCAAATCAAGCGTTGTCTGGGGAACCACGCCGATCTTGTGCTTTTTGAGCTTCAGATCCTTTGAGTACATCACTGCTCTGTTACCTGCATAGCCCAGGAGACCTTTTACCTCGGGATGGTCTTTTTCACCAATGATTACAACATAATAACCTTCAGTAATGAGTTTTTCTACATAGCGTTGAGCACGCCGCACCCTTGGACATGTTGCATCGATTATCTCAAACTTCTTTCTTTTCAATTTCTTAAGAAGCGCTGGCGGTATCCCGTGTGAACGGATTATTACCTTTTTATTTTTGATGTCCCTGATTTTATCGACCGTAATAATACCTTTCTTCTTCAGGCTCTCGACTGCCAACCGATTATGGATCAACGGACCAAGTGAATAGACGCATTTCCCTTTTTTCACAGCTTTGAGCGCCATCTCAATCGCCCTTTTTACACCAAAACAAACACCGCCGTAACGTGCACGATAAATTATCATCTCAGTTTCAATACCTCCTCTTTTAATCGTCGGGTAAACCTGTCCATATCTTCACGGCTGTTTTCATAGCCTACAGGAGAAACAGGTTTGCCAAAGTTAATTTTCAATTTATTTAAGCGCAGTATAAATCGTAAAAGCCGTTTGTTTGAATTGGCTATGTATGCAGGGATAACAGGAACACCCAACCTGATTGCAAGATAACTGACACCCGGATTAAACGGCAGCATATGCCCTTTTCTTGACCTGGTGCCTTCAGGAAAAATCACCACTACCTCACCCCTTTTCAGCAACTTTATCGCGGTCATCAAACCCTGAACACCGCTAACAGGTATGGCATTATATGCCTTTATTAACCAGGCAAAAGCTTTTGAGGTTTGAAATAGATCTATTTTAGCCAGGAAATAGATTTCCCTTGCTGCACAAATACCGACGATTGGTGGATCAAGAAAAGATACATGATTGCACGCGATAATAAAAGACCCTTTTTTCGGTACGGTACCGGTTATTCTTATGCCGGTAAGAACCTTGAGCAGAAAAAATAGCCAAATCCAGGAAAGAAACCACTTTATGGACATGGGATAATTATACTATAAATACTCGATATTGCAAGAGTTTTCTCCTAACGCTGCGGTCATAGCCCTCTTCTACCTTCTTAAAGGTAACTGTTCAATTTTCGGTGGAAAGTTGTAGTTGCGACATTTATGGCGCATATTTGTTTTAATTTTCAAAACATTTTGCACGATGAATCGTGCGACTACACTAGTCCACCAAGTTTTGAACAGTTACGATAGGGCTTGACAAATTTTATCCTAATGATTATAATAAAGGGCAGTAATTTAATTGTGGCTTAAGTGTCGTTGAGTCTACTTAGGTGTTGACAGATGAGTTGTTTTTGTTATAATGGTTTATGGTTATCCAGAAGTGGATAGCCATAAGATTTCTTGTAAATTGTTTCTCAAGAAAGGGGGTGATGGAAGAAAAAACACAAATGGGCTTAACGGGGATAGAGCCCCTATGAGATATAGAGATATCCCTATGAATTACTTGTACCGATGTTTAGTACACTAAGGAGATAAAATGAAAAAAATGCTTATGATTGCATTGTGTGTGGGACTCGTACCCATGTTTGCAGAACAGACGAGTGATGCACCTGACATATCCAATGCTAATGCACGCATTAATATGGATCCAAGTCCACAGCATGTGGATACTGATGGACGTGCTTTTGGAGATATCCTTCTGACCATTGATCTCACAACCGCCGGCATGCCGGGAGACGGTTATGATAATGCGGGTATTACGTGGGATGGACAGTATGTTTATCTTGTCAGCATGTATGACAACAAGGTCTATGTCATCGATCCAATAACCTCTTCTGTTGTCAACAGCTTTTCTGCTGCACCATCATTGTCTTGGGGTTGCGGTCATGAACAGTTGCTCTGGATGACCGAATACAATACTATTAGTGCCTATGAATATACATGGGCAGGTTCAGCCACTGGTAATTCCTTTGGTTGCCTCCAGGGTGGTGCTTCTTGGATGGGTGATATGTCTGAATGGTGGCAAGACGGCGAGATCTGGATTGTCGCTGTTGGCGGCACTAATAAGGCATATAAATTTACTGTGCCCGGTGGAACTTGTACTGATTCAATAAGTGATCCTACCTGGACTGGTACTTCCCAGCGTGGTTTTTCTTATGATCCATTCAATGACAAGTTTTTTGTCGGTGGCTGGAATAGTAATATGGTGTGGGAACTTAATAGTGATGGTTCGCTCTCAGGCAGACAATTTGCCTTCGACAACATTGCGAGTCTTGCTTATGACTGGCAGTCGACTATCCATCCTACACCAGTCATCTGGTTAGCCACAAATAGCGCGACAAATACGCTCTATATGATCGATGCTGATAATCCAGCACCACAGACTTTCCCATGGGACTTTGAGGATGGTCTTCAGGGCTGGACCCATACTAATGGTCAGGCATTCCCTGCGGGTTGGGATGTCGAGCCATCAGGTTACCAAGGTGCATCATGGACCATACCATCATCTGGTGATTCATCAATGTGGATTGACTCTGATTCCGCGGGTTCTGGGGTCTGGGTACAGGATACAGCTTTATCCCCGGTTGTCGTTCCACCAACCAATATGCAGTGGATGGTATGGGGTGTAAGTCTGAACATGCTTACTGGTGGTAGTGAATGGCTTGAGGCAGGCATCAAATATTTTGACGGTACAGCCTGGAACGTGGTGTCATTAGTAACTTATAATGTTGATTATGTTTCAGAAGCTGATTCTGCTGATGTCTCCGCATATGCAGGATACGACAGTGTACAGGTGTATTTCTATTATGATGATAATGATTCCTATGCATGGTATGCTGCATTTGATAATGTAGGACTCTGGGCTCCACCAGACCATGATGCCGGTACAATCGCTATTAATGCTCCGCCAACTACGATCATGCCGAATACCACAATCAATCCGAGCGCAACCTATCGCAACTTTGGCGGTGTAAGTGAAACCTTTGATGTTTACTTCACAATAGACTCACTAGGCTCTATTCTTTACACAGAAACCCAAAATCTCACAGTCCCGGCTTCTTCTGATACAACTATTGTCTTTACCACCACCTGGACAAGTGGACCAATCGACAACATTGTCTATGATATTACTGCCTGGACCGTACTTAGTGGTGACACTGACCCTGCAAATGACACTTTGACGCAGACGACAACAACCCAGAGTTCTTACTGGAAAATCTATGCAGATATGCCACAGGCGAGCTATTATAATGCCGTTGTTGTCACTGATGCCACGGGTGCCCAGACAGTCTATTCAGTCGGTGGTAATCCAACCTACACAAGCATCTTTGAGTTTGATTGTACAACTGAAACATGGTCAACATCATCAGCGGTACTCAATCACGAGGCACAGAGAACTGCCGCAGCAGTAGTTGATGGCAAAATCTATGTCATGGGCGGTGCAGATGCCGGCTTTACAGCACACAATTACTGTCAGGAATATGATCCAGTTGCTGGCACAGTTACTGATAAAACTGTCATGCCCACGGCTCGTCTTTTCAACAGCGCAGTTGCCTGGAACGATACGCTCATTTATGTGCTGGGCGGTCAGAGTGGTTCGAGTTACTATAGTACTATTGAGATCTATGATCCAGCGTCTGATGCCTGGACAACCGCCACACCGCTGCCTGAAGCCAACCGTTCATTTGCCTGCGGTATTGCTGGCGATATCATCTATGTGACCGGCGGATTTTCTGGTTCTGGTTATCGGACCGCCACTCGTATAGGAGTCATCGATCCAACAAATCCACAGTCTATTACCTGGTCATCGGGTCCTGATATCCCACTAGGTCCATCAGGAACAGCTGGTCGTTCACGTCTCCAGGGTGCTTGCGTTGAAACTGACAATGGATGGATGTTCTACTTCTGTTGTGGTGATGACCATGGCGTCGCTGCATATGATACCTGGTACTATGATCCAAACGATCTTCTGTGGCATCAGGATTTTGATAAACCAACAGCAATCAGCAATTCACAGTGTGCAGTCTACGTGCCAAATCCATTTGATGGTGGTACATTCTTCTGTGCTGGTGGTTATAATACTGCAGGCGGCAGTGCAACTGCAGCTACTGAGGGTCTGGTGAACATTGGTACTGGTATTTATGAAACACCGCCGGTAAACCAAGGGTTTGCTGGATTTGGCTTTGCGGCAATGGCTAATCCATCAAAAGGTATGATTTCCTATGCTACCTCAATATCTGGAAAAGTCGTGCTCAAGGCATATGATGCTTCTGGAAGACTCGTTGGGACATTGGTCAACTCAGTGCAGCCAGCCGGTGTTAAGACAGTCAACTGGGATACTAATAATATCGCTAATGGTGTCTACTTCTTGAGACTCGATGCACAAGGCGAAACTGCAACCCATAAGATGATTCTCGTGAAATAATACACACACGATTTGTAGGAAAAAGCCCCGTTTTTAGCGGGGCTTTTTCTTTGTACGGTT
>JAUWCU010000114.1 GCA_030609135.1 Candidatus Stahliibacteriota bacterium
TGACAGATATGGGTTCTCGACTCGCCCTGTGAAATAATAGTAACGTATTTGTGGTATGAAAAGACACGGTCTTAAACAAAAAAAATAATTTGCTGCGTATATATAGTGTCGTATTTCATGAGGCAGGCTCGAAGAGTAATACTTCTATTCTCATAACGTTTTCTTCTTTTTCCCCATTTTAGAGAATTTACTACTTGACTTTTCGCTAATTCTTATTATAATTAATATAAAGAAAAGGAGACCAACATGAGGAGAATTGCTAAGAAATTGAGGGATTTGAGGATATCAAGGGAGTTGACTTTGGAACAAGCGGCAAAATTGGTGGGGTTTCGGAATTTTCAGACACTAAGTAAAATCGAGAAGGGAACGAGGAGTGTTAAAGCGGAGGAATTGGTTTCGCTTGCAAAGGCATATTCATTTGACATCAACCTTTTTCTTCTGGATGAGCCGAAACCAAGTAAAATGAGAATTTTCTGGCGGTCAGACCCCAATCCACCTGAGGATAAATCTGCTCAAGCCAAATTTACCATGTTTTTCGAACGGTATATACATCTCATTAAAATATTAGATCTATCCACCTCTAACCTCAATCTACCTGTACAACCTATTAATGATATGAACCTTAAAAATGCGGATAGCCTCGGTGACACCTATTCTGGATTATTGAAGCTTGGTGACAGACCCGCATTATCCTTGTCATCTATTCTGGAGAATGAGTATAATTTACCAATTTTCTATTTACCCTTACCTGAAGGCGCATCCGCGATATCGCTGATCACTAATGACAATGCCGCAATATGCGTGAACCAAAACGACGCACAATGGCGTCAAAAATTTGATATTGCACATGAATTATTCCATATCATCTATCAAAAATCCATATCGGACAAGTGCGGAGAAAATGATACGAGTTCATTCGAAAAATGTGCAAACGCTTTTGCCTCAGCAATTTTATTACCAAAAAGCGCACTGGAAAAAGAAATCGATGTGAGACGGAAAAAAGAGAAAATCGGCATCGCCAGCTTAATTGCTATGGCGTGTGATTTTGGTGTTTCATTATCTGCTTTACTCTGGCGGCTCGTCAATATCAGAAGATTAAAGAAGAGTCTGGCTAAGGAGATTTTGGATTCAGGAGATATAAAAGAATACAATAAGGATCTCAGGAAAAAAGAAAGCAGGGACATCCCACATATCTCACAAAAATATGTGTGTATGGTTTTTGAGGCGGTTAATCAAGGTTTAATGTCGCAAATGCGGGGTGCTGAATATCTTGAAATACCGGTTAGTAAATTGGAAGAAATGTTCTTGAACGCTGGTTTGGTATTAAAGGAAGAATCTAATATTGAAATCACTCTTGTGTGACGCTGTTATCACAATTGATGCTCATAAATTAGGGTTGTGGAATATTCTAAAGGCACATTATAGAATACATTTTGCTTCTACTGTTCTGAAAGAAACGCAATATTTTAAAGATGACTTACAGGTAAAACATTATTTAGATTTCAAAAAAGACATAGCCGGTGGGAAAATAATTAAAATTTCAATGCCGATTGAGGAGATTCAAACAGCAATAAAGAAGGCGTGTGAGAATAGACTCGACATACAGGCAGGTGAAGCTGAATCAATCGCTGCATTATAAAAGCCCGAATATCAGAAATTGTATTTTTGTACCGCAGATAAGGCTGCAATTACAGCAGCACATCTCTATGACATCATGTCCCAAGTCGTATCTTTTGAAAAATGTCTCGAAGGAATAAAATCTTGCAAGCTGCCATATAAATTGACTGAAAAAGCAATGCAGCATTGGAAAGCAGAAGCGATACAAAAAATTGGGTAAGATTTATGATTTGGTGGTTCGACTTAGTTCACCAGATGTTGTATAAATTGTATGGGATTACGGAGGAAGAGAGGAAGGTAATTGAAGGAAATTACTGATGACCCCGAATGATTATCGCATAAATGCGACCGCTACCTTTCTGTGAATGGGAGATCGGGAGACACGGAGAATAGAAGACATTGTTTCACCCTCACCCCTACCCTCTCCCTTAAAGGGAGAGGGAGAAAAAATATCACCGCATCGAGAAGGACTCCCCGTATATTTGGTAACAACAGGGACTCTCACTACCTTCGAGATTTTCAACAGGCGTTGCACTCCAGAATAATATTTTTTTTAGGTGAGACCGAACAGACCGGAAAAGCCTAAGAAGGCAAGCGCCATCAAGCCTGCGGCAATAAAAGAAATTGGGTAACCTTTAATTGATGGGTTTATCGGCGCGAGGTCAAGCCGCTCCCTGATTGCGGCAAATGTAATCATAACAACCATAAACCCAAGACCCGTACCAATGGAAAAAATCGTGCTGTTTAAAAAATTAAACTTGTTATCGATAGCTAAGAAAGTAACACCGAGGATTGCACAATTGGTCGTGATCAAGGGTAAATAGATACCCAGGGCATTATACAATGTCCGGTAAGATTTTTTCAAGAACATCTCGACGAGCTGGACCAGTGAAGCGATTGTCAGAATAAATACTGCGGTTCGTAAAAAGACAAGATCAAACGGCAAAAGGATACCGTGATACACAATCCATGTAATCCACGAAGCTATGGTCATGACAAAAATCACTGCCATACCCATACCAGTAGCAGTCTCAACTGCATTAGAAACACCAAAGAATGGACATAAGCCAAGAAAACGCATCAATACGATATTATTGACCAGAAAAGCACCAAGAAATATCAAAGCAGGATTTTTCATTGTGTCTCCTTTTTGACATATTTGTTTATTAATGCTTTCATGACACCAATAACAAGGAACGCGCCTGGCGGAAGTATCATGAAGATAACCGGCGCATTCTTAAAGCCTTGACCCAATATCGCCATACCCAAAAAAGTACCGTTACCAAGAATTTCTCTTATCGCACCCATGACCGTCAAGGCAAGGGTGAACCCCAAACCAACCCCAAGGCCATCAAATGCTGAATTAATTACTGAATTTTTTGAAGCATAAGCCTCAGCCCTACCCAAGATCATACAGTTGACTACAATGAGCGGCACAAAAACACCCAGGGCACGATACAGACTTGGTTGAAACGCCTGCATAAAATAGTCAATTATCGTTACAAAAGTAGATATAATTAAAATGAATATCGGTATCCTTACCTCATTCGGTATCGCCTTTCTCATTATCGAAATTATTATATTAGAAAAAAAGAGTACGAATGTAGCAGCAAGTCCCATACCAAACGCATCACGCACTGTGCCAGATACTGCCAGTGCCGGACATAAACCAATCATCAGAACGAGAACAACATTTTCTTTGATCAAGCCGCGGGTGAAAATTTGCGACTTCTTCATTTCAGATAATCCTTATAGCATTCGACTTTTTCTTTTACGCCATTGATCAATGCCTTAGAAGAAACTGTTGCGCCGGTTATCGCATCAGGTATTTTCTCTTTGAAAGAATCAAGAAATTCTTTACTTCTTATAACCTCACCAATACCCGGGGTCTCGTTTGAATAAAGTATTTCAACGCCGGTTATTTGTCCTTGCATGGTTACGCCAACAATAAATTCAATCTGGTCCGCATATCCCTGCGTTGTTGCGATAAAAACAATACCGATAGTATCGCTCTCCCCGAATGCATACCAGAGAGTGTCTGTTATAGCTTCAATGAAATCCTGGGCATCAGGGAACACGCAACGCTTGTCAAGTGGTGGGCATAAGTAACTGGCAAATTTTTCAATAGCCTGTTTTATCCCATTGCACACGGCGCGCGATGAGATTGTTGCGGCAGTTATCGCGTCAATTTCGCCACCATCCCTTTTTAGAAAAACATTATCAAGGGTTTTACCAATAAACTGCTCTCGAAAGTCAGGCTCAATAATCTTGACGCCTAACCCCGGTGTCTCCTTGAGTCCTTCAGCGGCACTGGCAATCCTAATACCAGTGATTTTTCCTTCCAGATCAAGACCCACCATAAGTGGGATGGGGCCACCATAACCCTGTGGAAAAACGCGGAAAACAATACCTACAACATTTTGCGTGGAGTCAATAGCCTTCCACACGGTATCTGGTACTACTGGAGTAAATACTTCAGCGATTATTACTTCTTTTAGACCGGCAAGGGTCAATTCTTTTTGGGTTTCTTCAATACGCGGTGCAGTATACGAGTAGACAAAGGACAAAATGACTGAGCAAACGAGTGCAACAATAAAAAGTGTTACTACCATGGATCTGGTACTGGTCATGACTTTACTCCCTTCTTCTGTTCACCAAAAATCCTTTCTTTTGTAAAACGGTCAATTACCGGTGTAAACACGTTCATGAGAAGGATTGAATAAGACACACCCTCAGGATAACCTCCCCATATCCTTATGACCGCGGTGAGGACTCCGCAGCCAATGCCGAAGATCCACCGTCCCTTTTTGGTTACCGGCGAAGTTACCCAATCAGTTGCCATGAAAAAGGCACCAAGAAACAAACCACCTGAGAAAAGATGGAATGGTAAGTTCGCCTTAGTGGGCAGAATAAGAGCAAGCACACCAAAACTTACCAAATATCCCGTAACAATACGATAGTCCACAATACCGACGATAATCAAGAATAAACCGCCAATGAGCAAAAGGAGCGCTGATGTTTCACCAAGGCAACCGCCAACTTTACCGATGAAAAGATTTTTTATCGTTGACATTTCATTGAGTCGCTGAATAATGACTTCTGGCGGACCGAAATTTGCCGGGTTTTTAAGCAGGGTTAAAGGCGTAGCGCTCGTTATACTATCAATACCTGATAAGGTACTGCCCGTAGGCACCAGCCACGCCTTGGTCATAAAAGACGGCCACGAAGTCATTAAGAACGCCCGGCCAGCAAGTGCTGGATTGATGAAATTGTAACCCAGACCACCGAAAAGCTGCTTGGCAAAAACAATTGCAAAAACGCTACCGACAACTGGCAGCCAGAGCGGTACGCCGGGCGGAAGATTAAAGGCTAGCAATATGCCAGTGAGCGCTGCGCTACCATCATCTAAGGTAATCTTCTTTCCCAACATCCTTTGCATAACTGCTTCACTAATCATGCAGGAAACAATACTCATGACTGTTATGAGTAAAGCGCGCCAGCCAAATACATAGACGCTGAACACCCAGGCTGGCAAAAGGGCAAGAATAACCGCCTTCATTGCCAACGAAATATCGAGTCTTCCTCTGATATGGGGTGACGCGGAAACAATCAATAGATCTTTCATTTCTTTGATAATCTCCAGACTTCACTCTTGCCATATTTCAGATAGTGCACAAGCGGTATCTTCGAAGGACAAGCATAAGCACAACAGCCACATTCAATACAATCAAGCACACCATACTCCTCTGATTCCAGAAATTTCTTGTTCTTTACGAGTTTGTAGATCTCGGTCGGCATCAGTCCCATGGGGCATACATCAATGCAACTAGCGCAGCGTACACATGGTCCCTCCTCATAAATACTAGCCTCTTTAGTAACTAAGATACCTGAGGTGCCCTTTATTACAGGTACATCCTCAGCATATTGGGAAATCCCCATCATTGGCCCGCCAAAAATAATTTCCTTGGGTTGATCGACAAAACCACCGCAGAAGTTAATCACCTCAATTATCGGCGTACCGATTCTAACGAGCAAATTCTTGGATTCCTTAACCCCATTACCCGTTACAGTTACGATCCGATCGATCAAGGGTTTTCTGAACTTCACTGCCTGGAATGCAGCATAACACGTACCCACATTCTGCACCACACAGCCCACATCCATGGGTAATCCTCCTCTGGGTACAGTACGATTGAGCACCGCCTTTATTAGCTGTTTTTCAGCACCCTGGGGATACTTCGTGTTTAATACCCTAACCTCTTCATTTTCACGGGCAAAAATCTTGGCGGCATCTTTTTTATTGTCTTCGACACAGAATATTAAATGTTCAGCATTGAGAATTTTTTGAAACAACTTGGCACCTTCAATAACCCCAACTGGGTACTCAAGCATCAGCCTATGGTCAGCAGTCAGCCTCGGCTCACATTCACAACCATTGATAAGCAAATAATCGATTGGCTTGTCTGGAGGTGGTGACAGTTTTACGTGCGTCGGAAATGCTGCACCACCCAGACCCACGATACCAGCATCTTTTATAATATTGAGGAGCTCTTCTTTTGAAAGATTTTCATGGTCATATTTTTCTTTAACACCTGAAGCCCAGTCTTCTGTCTCGTCTGATTCAATAACGCAGCATTGGGATGAACCTAAAACAGGATGCGCATGTTGCTTAATATCCAATACTTTACCTGAAATGCTGGCATGGATTGAGGCAGAAATGGAACCTTCACTTTCGCCAATTTTCGTACCGATTTTCACAAGGTCACCCTTTTGTACAAGGGGTTTAGCTGGCTTGCCAGTATGTTGAGCAAATGGTATGTATACCCGCTTCGGCGCTGGCATGACTTCAATAGCAAGGCTTTCAGTAAATTTGTTTTCTGAAAGATGGATACCACCGATAAAGCCTTTTGACATGGGCTTTAGTATAGTCATTTTCCTCAATCAGTCAAGCTTCCTACAGAATCCAGCTAAAGTCACTCCTTAACACCAATTCAGAAACAACTATACTTAAGTATGAAAAAGCAGCAGAACCAGGAAATAACGCCGTATCAAATAGTACGTGTTTTATTTTTTGTAATAGGTAAGTTTTTCCTAAAAATTGGAGTAGCGAGACTTGTCTCGCATCAAAATAGCGCAGAACAAGTTCTGCTACTCCGCTTGTCTGTTTGTTCTTTGTTTATTGAAGAGCGATTTAGGAAAAATTAAACTATTACTATTTTTTTTATATTTGGTGTTAGAATGCTAAGGCGCCAGGATATAGCCGGTAAAAGTAAGAACTGCGTTACCACCCACTTTTACTCTCAATATCTGGTCTCGCGTAGTTTCAACATGGACATAAACCCTACCTTTTCTCCCCTGTAAATAACCCTGTTCTATAATAATTCGCGTAAAATTGGTCGGCGTGACTATCTTCTGGCGAATCATGTAACAGGCAAGGCTGCCGGCTGATGCGCCAGAAATAGGGTCTTCATTGATACCTAATGAAGGAGCAAAATGGCGCATAAAGGCATCATCGCCAGCATCAAAGGTTTCCCGGCAGAAGACAATTACACCATGTACACCAAGACGAGTACATACACTGTCCATTAATGAAAAATTCGGATTCAGTCTTTGCATATCGTTTAATGATTTCACGGGTACGATTAGATCATAAAAACCCACCGAAATAATATCAAAAGGTAGGCCGACAGACGTAAGGTCATCAGGTGTAAGGCCCAGGAACTTAGCAACGGCAACTGGGTTGACCACTGGTTCCATGTAATTTGGTTTGGTCAAAAGCACGGTAGCCCGGATGATTCTACCACCTTTCACCCTCAAGTCCACCTGTTGAATACCGGCTTTGGTTCTTTGCCGAATTGATGTTGTAGGTTCTTTTATGGACAGTATATTTTCGCCACTGAGAGCAAAGTACGTTGCGATAGTTGTATGACCAGAGAAGTTAACCTCGCCACTACCGGTAAAGAAACGGAGATAAATATCAGCTTCTTTGGTTTGTTCAGGTAAGACAAAACCGGTATCTGTCAAGGGGTTAAGATCTTTGGCTATCTTGCGCATGGTCTCATCAGCCATGCCACTTGACGACAATACAATCCATGCAGGATTGCCTCCGTATGGTATTGAGGTAAATGTGCTCATTCTCTTTGCTTTAATCCATTCTGCCATATATTAAAATTCTATATACATTTTTAGTATTGTCAAGACGGACGAACGGCAGGCAAAAGAAATTGGATTGAGAATTATTACTCCGAACATATAATAGTTTCAATTATGTTGTGGAACCTGTCATTCCGAACTTGTTTCGGAATCTCGATAAAGTGAGACTCTGAAATAAATTCAGAGTGACAATAGTGTAACATGCTAACGAAATCCACTGAA
>JAUWCU010000112.1 GCA_030609135.1 Candidatus Stahliibacteriota bacterium
TTCAGTGGATTTCGTTAGCATGTTACACTATTGTCACTCTGAATTTATTTCAGAGTCTCACTTTATCGAGATTCCGAAACAAGTTCGGAATGACAGGTTCCACAACATAATTGAAACTATTATATGTTCGGAGTAATAACACGGATTTGAATATACAGAAAAGAATATCAAATAATACATTGCAATCAAATTCAAATGTCAAAATACGAACACGAAAAACGAATCACGAATACGTAATTTTAACGTTTAGCTTTCTCCTCCTAACTTCTTACTTATTAAGATGACGATTTTGGTTATCAACTGGCAGGATTGGAAAAACCCATTTGCCGGAGGTGCTGAGGTTTACCTCTATGAAATTTTTTCAAGGCTGATTAAACGAGGTCACCGAGTGAAACTCCTGGTCAGCAGGGCACCAGAACAACGCCGTTATGAGGTTCTCGATGGTTTTGAAATCTACAGGATTGGACGCCGCTCAAATTTTAATTTCTTTGTGCCTGGTGCTTTACGTGCTCTACTCAGACACGATAAAATCGACATAATACTCGATGATTTGAATAAGATACCGTTCTATTCACCGCTTTTTGTGCGAAAAAAGGTCATACCAATGCTTATGCACCTTTTCCGCAAGACTATTTATCGCGAGACAAACTTTATTTTTGCAAGCTATGTTTTTTTAACCGAAAGTATTATACGATGGTTTTATACAAACTCGGACTTCATATCGATTTCTGAAAGCACGGCTGAGGATTTAAGGGCAATCGGGATAAGAAACAGAATATATGTAGTTCACTGTGGGATACCGCCCAAGCCCCAAATACCAAACATCAAGCGTCAGAAAAATCTCATCGCCTATGTTGGTCGGGTCAAGAAATACAAATCAATTGATCATTTTGTCCGAGCAATTGCCGAGATAAAGAAGAAACGGGATATTGATGCAGTCGTTGTTGGCGACGGCGATGCAAAGGAGGAGTTGATTGCCCTGGTAAAGAAAATGAAGCTTGATATTAGGTTCACCGGCTTTGTGAGCGAACTGGAAAAATACAGCATATACTCAAAGGCGCGGGTTATTGTACAACCATCGGTCAAAGAAGGCTGGGGCCTGACTGCAATCGAGGCACAGTCGTGTGGGACACCGGTAGTCTGCGCTGATTCCCCTGGTTTGCGTGAAGTGGTGGTCCATGGCAAAGCGGGCTTTTTATATCCGTATGGCGATATCAGTGGACTTGCTTCGCGCATAATTGAACTCATGGATGATGATGTGAAGTGGCACAAATTCTCCAGGGCGGCGCAAGAATGGGCAGGCACGTTTTCCTGGGACAGCGCAGCAGACAAACTGGAAGGGGTCTTGAAACAAGCTGTTGGGAGTTGCAGCTAAGTGGGGTTAGTAAGAATGAGTAAGAGAATCGCGTTGGGTTTGCTTACGTGGTGCATTTTCCTCTTTAGTGCTGGAGCCGACGATTTTGCAAATGGCGAGAAAGCTTTTAACAAAGGCGAACATAGATTGGCTGAGATATATTTCAGCCACTTGCTGATTGATGAACCTTATAATGAACATGTTCCAGATGCGGTTTACTATCTTGCTAAAATACACGGCGCGCAAGGTAATTTCATAGATATGGTCACCCAAGCCAATCGTTTTTTAGAGGATTTCAAATATGATGTACGCGGCAAGGAGATATTCAATCTTATTTTGACACAGTTGGATCAAGCGAAGGCGTATTGCGTTGCGCTTGAATATATTAAACGATATGATTACCTGATTGACGATCTCCAGATTATAGAACGTATCGGGCATGGTCTTTATGAACAGAATAGATTGGTATTAGCAGATTATATTTTTTCTTTGTGCTCACGGACCGATACGATAAAGATAATACGTGCTCAGTTAAACAAAGATATTGATGAAAGAAAAGAGATATACGAGTCAATCAAAAGCGCAAAAGGAAAGATCTATCTCATTGAATTCTTGCTTGAGAAAGGTGACACAATAAGTGCTTTTCAAACATACAATGAGGTACACCATAAAACTTTACAGGGAGCACTTCTCTACCGCTACGCCAAGCTCAGTAGACTTTTTGATCGGCGGATACTGCCTCAGATAACAGCAAGGTTGAGTATGACTCCTGCGTTCGAAAACAAAGCGCGGTTGCTCAATGGGAAGATCAAAGGTGAAGGTCTCTTTGTTCCCAGTGATCAAGAAGAGTTTACGCTGTTCATTGAGTATCTTGCACAGGATACGGTGATGAGTGGGCTGCCCGATACCACAAACATTGATTCGATAATGCCTGATTCTCTTATTGAAGAAAACATCCAGTTGATCAGAACAACCCTGGGTAAGTATTACTACTTGGATTCTTTGTATTGTGAATTTCTCATAACTGACAATAGAACTGGTGAAGCGTTACATATTATTGAGCCGTACCTGGCCTACCACAATACCCAGGACTATGCCCGCAAAATCCGGGCATTAAAATACTACACTGAAGGCAAATACCGAGCTGCTGCAGTAGATCTTATCCTCGCTAATGCACAGCGCCCGGTCTATCGATTGGTTTTAGCAAATTCTCTGACCAAACTAAGTGAAGATTGTGTTGCTATATATGAAAGTCTTTTGGAAACGGATATGGACACGGTATTTATATCATGTGTTGTCAACGAATTGACAAAAGCATATTTTCGTGCTGGCAAATACCATAAAGTGGTGCAGCTCGAGCATCAGACATTTGACGTTGATACGAGCTTGGTCCGAATCTACATCTACAGCCTTGCCCATGTGGGACAAAAGGAAAAGGCAGATTCCCTATTGGCACAATGTCTCTTAGAGCCTGATTATTATTATTTTAATCATTACGGAGAATACTTGATTGAGCAAAAAAAATACACACAGGCAGCAGCATACTACGATTCGCTAATTGGTTTAGCCGATATTCTTTTGCCTGGTATTGTGTACTACAATTGGGCAGTCATCCCTTTTTTGAAGGGGCAAGCAGATACTGCCTTGTACAAATTTCAATTGTTTGCCGATGAATTAACAAAAAGTGATGTGTATCCAAAAGCGATGTTCAAACTAGCGACTATCAAGTATCTGAATCACGAATTTGATTCAGCGGCTTATTATTACAGCCTGGCGAGTAAAGACGACGCATTGTGTTTGGATGCATTGCAGAACCAATTGATATGTTATAAGAAGACCGGCAACTGGTCTATGGTCGTAAAAACAGGGAAAAAAATACTTCCCATGACTTCGGGTGATGAACAGATGGAAGTGCAGTTCGAGATTGGCTATGGGTTTTTGCGTTCTGGACGCACAAGGGAAGCTGTCGATTATCTGACCAATGCTGCCAAATCCAAGCCATCACCTGAGTTTTACTACTGGTTAGCTGAGGCTTATGTGGCAAAAGGTGATTTTAGTAAAGCATTGTATCAGTACCTGCGGATCCTTGATCTGTTTCCAGCCGATGAAATGTGGACGCCGACTGCAGAGTACAAGATTGGTATTGCATTTGAATTGATGGATGAATTGGAAGAAGCGAAGAAAATCTATAATGGTATTATCAGAAGACGTGGGGCCCAAGACACGTGGGGTATCGAAGCTCAGAAAAGGTTGGAGATACTGGAATGAAAAACTCCAAACTCCAAATTCCAATTTCCAAATATCGTTTTCTCTTGGTTCTTGGAACTTGGTTCCTGGTTCTTGGAATCATCTCTTGCTGTGGTTATTCGACGCGTTCGCTTTTACCTGACTATTTCCAAAAAGTACATGTTAAATTGTTTGAAAATAGAACGCTTAAACCTGGCCTTGATGAACTCGCTACGAATGCGGTCACGGATGCATTCCGCAGTGGTTCTGGATTACACATTACCGATGAGAGCAGTGCAGACATTATTATTGAAGGTAAAGTTGCTGGATACTCAAAGAATCCACATACCTATACGAGCGATCAGACAGTCACTGAATATAAAATTACTATCAAGTACTCAATACGCTGTATTGACCGGATAAAGAACGAAGTGTTTTGGGAAGGGACTGTTTCCGATTGGGCTACCTTTTCTACAGATGAAGAAAGGGCGACCGACGAAGCGGTAAAAAAAACCGCCGACAAATTGGTTGATGCGATTTTGACGAATTGGTGATCCTGCGTTAGCTGCAGGTAATAAAGGACATGGGAGAACATTATGAAGAAAAAACCAATAAGTGTTGAAGATCTATATAAGCTGAAGTTCTTAAGGGAGATTGCACTTTCTCCTTGTGGCAAAATGGTCGCCTACATAGTAGAGTGGATGGACCGTAAGAAGAATAAATATTTTTCAAACCTTTATATAGTTACAGAAAAAGGTAAGATACACCATTTTATTCGGGGTAACAAAGACATAAAATTGCCGAAATGGTCGCCAGATGGTAAATTCATTTCTTTTATCAGGACAGAAATAGTAAAAGGTGAACCCAAACAAAACATATGGATAATACCAGCAAACGGTGGTGAAGCGTTTGCTGTCACCGATGCCAAAGGGATGTTTGGTGAATATGAGTGGACCGTAGATAGCAAATACATTGTGTGCCAATTTGTTGAGAAAAAAGAAGATAAGGAAAGAATACCCGAGAAAGGAAAACCACCCCTGTACCATTATGTCAAAAAAGCATGGTACAAATTAGATGGTAAAGGAATATTGCCTCGGGAAAAGATGCACATTTGGCGGGTTAGTATCATATCCGGCAAGATGAAACAGCTGACCTTTGGAAAAAATGGTGACGGTGCACCCAGGGTCTCGCCGGATGGGAAGAAGATCGTCTTTATCGCAAACCGCAATGAGCATTTCGAAGAGAAACTTCTGTACGATGATCTCTATATAGTGGATATTAACGGACGACGAGAAAGGAAACTCAAAGTACCGGCTGGACCTAAAGGGCTGCCAGTTTTTTCTCCGGACGGTAAGCATATTGTCTATCTTGGTCACACTTTTCCAGAGGATTTTGTTGGCTGGCGAACCCTCTACCTCTGGATGGTTCCAACGCGTGGTGGTAAGGTAGTAAACCTCACTAAGTCATTTGACCGGACTGCACCTGGTTATGTTGTCGATGACCTTGGTCATTATGCTCAGACCTATCCAATTTTCTCAAAAGATGGAAGGTTTGTATATTATCATATCACAGATAATGGTGATCTTAAACTGTACGGTATTGATATCGAAAAAAGGAAAATCGTCAAGGTCTGGGGCGATAAAGAAGTTATTTATGGGTTTGATTATAACGGTGGAGATAGATTTGCTCTGGCAATTAGTACGCCGGTTAATCCAGGTGATTTGTATTTACTGATTAGCGGTCAACTCAAGCAACTAACTGATCTTAACCGAGGTTTTTCCAAAAGCCATCGTATTATTAAACCTGAGGAGTTCATGTTTAAAGGCGATAAGGGAGATGAAATTCAAGGTTGGGTTCTCAAACCGCCGCGTTTCAATAAAAAGAAGAGATATCCTTTAATAGTCCAGATCCACGGTGGTCCACACGCCGCATACGGCAATTCGATGTTCCATGAGTTTCAGGTCCTCGCGGCAAATGGCTATATTGTATTCTATTCCAATCCACACGGTAGTGTTGGGTACGGTGAGAAATTTGCCAAAGCCCTGCACAATCAATGGGGTATACCGGATACAAAAGATATTATGAAAGCCGTGCGATTACTTACTAAGCGTAGGTACATCAATAAGCAGCGGATGGGGGTCATGGGTGGCAGCTACGGTGGTTTTATGACCAATTGGATAATTGGCCATACTAATATTTTCAAAGCTGCGGTGACGATGAGGAGTGTTGTAAATATGATTTCCTTTTTCAGTACCGATTTCGGGTTTTCACTGCACAAAGAATTTCGAGGGCATCTGTGGGAAAAGAATAACCTGCAATTCTACTGGAACATGTCTCCTTTAAAATATGCAAACAGGATAAAGACACCATTGCTCATAATCCATAGTGAGCAGGACCACCGTTGTCCGATAAGCCAGGGCGAAGAACTCTTTGTTGCCCTGAAGATTCTCAAAAAAGATGTTGAAATGGTGCGTTTTCCCTTGGAACCACATGGTTTGTCACGTCATGGTTCACCCCGGCGTCGGGAAAAGAGGCTTGAATTTATCCTGAAATTCGTGGACCGACATTTGAAAAACAAGTAGTGAGTGCCCTAGAGATTGCCACACCCACCTGCGGCGGGTTCGCAATGACGAGCAAAGTTTGTCATTGCGAGGAGCACAGCGACGAAGCAATCCAGACATATTAGAAAGATGATTCCATAATGCAGTTTCTCATAATACTCGGTATTGTCTTTCTTCTTTTTGTAATCTGGAAATACTGGACCTTAGCGCTCGGTGCAGGCTATGACCCTACGCCCACAAAATGTATTTGCAGGATGCTCGAACTCGCCGAAATCAACGAAGATGATATCGTCTACGACATGGGCAGTGGTGATGGTAGAATTTTGATTGCTGCAGCCAGGCTCTATGGTGCAAGAGCAGTTGGCATTGAGGCTGATCCATCCAGATTTATTTATTCCTGGCTGAATATTTTGGTATCCGGTCAGGTGAAACGCGCGCGTGTTAAATTTGGTAATCTTTTTAAGAAAAATATTAGTGATGCTACTATCGTGACGTTGTTCTTATTCGGTCCGACTAACAATAAGTTGAAAGACAAACTGCTTAGAGAATTGAAGCCAGGAACACGGGTTGTTTCCTACATATGGACATTTGAGGGCTGGGAAATGCAGGGTTATTTACCTGAGAACAGATTATACCTATATGTCATTAAGTGAATCAATAGAGCTATCCTTGACTTAATTAGGCAGATGCGTATAATTCGGCGATAATGGCTATTGACATTTCGATTGTAATCGTTAACTACAATGTTAAGGCGTTTCTTGAACAGTGTCTTATGGCGATTGAACGCGCCAAACATGATCTTGAGCTAGAAATCTTCGTAGTTGATAATGCCTCAGTCGATGGCAGTCAGGCAATGGTCAGAAAAAGGTTCCCTTACGTCAAGTTGATTGAGAACAAGAAGAACCTTGGATTTTCAAAAGCAAATAACCAGGCTTTGCAAGAGGTCAAGGGGCAATACGTTCTGATTCTGAATCCGGATACTCTAATACAGGAAGATACCCTGACTATTCTGAAAAAACACCTTGAGGAACACCCAAAAGTCGGCGCGGTTGGTTGCAAATTGATTAATCCAGATGGCTCATACCAGATTGCGAGTCGCCGGAGTTTTCCCACGCCATGGGTGGCATTCACGCGCATCCTTGGGCTGAGCAGGATTTTCCCAAGGAGCCGGCTCTTTGGTCGTTACAACATGACCTATCTTGATCCTGATACACCGAGCGAGGTTGATGTTCTTCCAGGGTCATTGATGTTTATAAGAAAGCATGTTCTTGATACGGTTGAATTTTTTGACGAGGATTATTTCATGTATGGCGAAGATATAGATCTATGCTTCAAGATTAAACAGCAAGGCTGGAACATATCCTATACCCCTGAGACAAAGGTGATACACTATAAGGGTGAAAGCACGAAAAAGAGCGAATTTTCATTTGTGTCTAATTTTTATTCTGCAATGCTAATTTTTACACGCAAGCACTTTAAAAGCCATTATTCTGTATTGTTACGGGCGATTCTGGTTTTTGGTATCTACGCCAGGGCTTTCCTTGCTTATGTCTGGCGAATTTTGAAATTCTTGAGTTCACCTTTTATCGATTTTGTTCTCATATTCTTCAGCAGTCTTCTGGCGATTGGAATTTGGCTTCCCCATTATTCACTTGAGCGTTTTCGTATCATAATACCTATCTATATATTTATTTGGTTTGTGTGCATTTATCTGTTTGGTGCGTACCATCGTAAAGGTCGATATCATCTAAAACCAATTCTCTGGAGTAGTATTGTTGGTCTTTTAATGAACTCAACATTCACCTATTTTTTCAAGCAATTTGCTTATTCCCGGGTTGTCGTTTTGATATCTTTCCTGCTCATCCTTGTAAGCCTTAGCTTGTGGCGTATACTCTATCGAATTATCGGTCCAGTGTCGAAAAAAGGACCTTTGGCAAAGATAAACAGGGCTATTATTGTCGGTGCAGGTAAAGAAGGTAAAAGGATACTTAAGCAGCTTCAGAAACGACCCGGCATGCAATTTGAGATTTGTGGTTTTGTTGATTCTGATGAGGATTGCATTGGTCAGCAAATCGACGGCACTGAGGTGCTT
>JAUWCU010000049.1 GCA_030609135.1 Candidatus Stahliibacteriota bacterium
TTCAGTGGATTTCGTTAGCATGTTACACTATTGTCACTCTGAATTTATTTCAGAGTCTCACTTTATCGAGATTCCGAAACAAGTTCGGAATGACAGGTTCCACAACATAATTGAAACTATTATATGTTCGGAGTAATAACAATAAACACCCTTTGCCCTTCTTGCCTTAATAGCCTTTTCTGAGCCCTTTCGAGCCATTTCAGTAAAGGAGTTGCTATGAGAATCGACGGTAGAAAACCTGATCAGCTAAGGAAAATAATCACGGAAATGGATTACCTTGACTATCCTGCCGGTTCGTGCCTGATTACCTTTGGTAAAACAAAGGTTCTCTGCGCCGTCAATATAGAAAACAGAGTGCCTCAATTTCTTCTTGGACAGGGTAGGGGCTGGCTTACTGCCGAGTATTCCATGCTTCCTGCCTCTACTAAAGAGAGAACCCAACGTGAGGCAAAAACTGGAAGGTTGAGCGGTCGCACTCAAGAAATCAGAAGGCTCATTGGTCGTTCATTGCGGCCGGTCTTTGATCTCAGTCTGGTTGGTGAAAGGACCTTTATCATTGACTGTGATGTTATTCAGGCTGACGGCGGAACAAGAACCGCAGCAATCAATGGAGCATTTCTCGCGCTGTACAGTGCGGTGAAAAAAATGATGGTTAATAAAGAATTTCCTGTTTTTCCGATAACTGATTTTGTCGCAGCCGTGAGTGTAGGGATTGTTAATAATGAAATACTGCTCGATCTATGCTATGAAGAGGATTGCGAAGCAGAAATAGATATGAACCTTGTGATGACCGGTCGAGGTAAAATGATCGAAGTCCAAGCTACTGCTGAGCACCTTCCAGTTAAACGCACTGAATTTGACAAGATGATCGATTTAGGTGGACAGGGTATAGAGCAGATTATTGGCTTGGAGAAAAAACTTCTTGGTAGAAATCAGATATAAAGAATTTCAAAGAACAGTTGCTGCAAAACAACGGGGTAAACGCATTGACCATTATCTGATTATCGCAGGTATTGGTATCTCACGCAGCTTGACACAAAAATTGATTGATAGAGGTAAAGTCTTGGTAAATAACCATCCGGTTAAACATTCATACCGCGTTAAGACTAATGACGAGATTTCAGTCAGGTTTGAGCTTCAACCTGCACCCGAGATAAAAGCTGAAGATATCCCACTCGACATTGTCCATGAGGATGACGACATAGTTGTTGTCAATAAACAAAAAGGGGTTGTTGTTCATCCAGCGCGTGGCAATTTCGAACACACTATGGTCAATGCCTTACTCCATCACTGCGGCCGACTGCCGACTTTGGGTGACCGGGTACGGCCGGGTGTCTTGCACCGACTCGACAAGGACACAACTGGACTAATTATGTTTGCCAAGACTGATGAGGCACTCAGCAAAATTGCCCGAGCAATTGAGAAAAGGCTTGTCAGAAAAAAATACGACGCTTTGTGCTGGAATTATCCGGGTATGCCTGATGGTGTAATCGAGGCGCCGATAGGTAGAAGCGGGTTAGACCGTAAAAAGATGGTAGTGACGCCTTTTTCCTCAAAGGATGCAATGACCAAATATATTGTGAAAGAGCGGTTCACGATTGCCACGTATTTGGAGGTTTCACTCATTACTGGACGGACCCATCAGATAAGAGTGCATTTCAAACACGTTGGTTGTCCGGTTATCGGCGATAAAGATTATGGCGGAAGAAGTCCAGGTGTAATAACCAAAGGAAAAGACCTGCCAAAGTTCAAGGCAATACTTGCGCTCATTGATCGTCAGGCACTAAATTCATCAAAGATGACTTTTAAACACCCGAGAACAAACAAAGAAGTAACATTTAGTGTACCTTTACCTGATGATATGACCCAGGTGCTCGAGTACTTAAGAGCAAATTGCCGATGACTTTTAACCCCATCCAGATTTCAATAAAGACAGAAATTTGGTGAGTCCATGAACGGTATTTATCTTGATTTACTGCGTCGTGAAATTGAGGGCCGTGTTATTAATCGCTATATCGACGAGATCCGTATTAAGCAGAGGCTGCTGCAGATCGTTTTTGGAAAGCAGGCGCTATTTGTTTCCCTTTATCCTGAATTGCCAACGGTGTACTTATCAAAACAAATACAAATGGGTTTTGATAAACTTGAAAAATTCACTAGTGCTATAGGCTCAAGCCGTATTGAACGTCTTGAGCAACTTGATTTCATGCCGGTCCTTAAAATTATGGTTGAGAAAACACATGTTGTAAACCGAGCATGTGCTCAGCTGATTATTTCTTTATACCGTGAAGCACCTAATTTTATCATAAAGACCGCGAGCGTCCAGAAGAATTTGTATTCGAGATATATCGAGAAAAAACCTAAGAGATCAATCCTTGATGCTTCAGTACAAGAGTTAGAGCAGGTCTACAAAAAACAACCATCAAAATTCCCCGCCTACTTATTAAAGGAATTCGAGGGGTTAGACAAATGCCTTGCAGGTGAGCTGACACCAGCACGTATTACCCATCTTCAGAAGATCCTTAAATGTGGTAAAGTGAAGCCCCGTATGGTTTCGGTAAGTCCTTTCCGACTCAGCCTTTTTGCCGACAAGTATTTGAAAGAGTATAGTTCATTGAATCTACTGTTTGAGGATGGTTTCAAGCAGTTTCTTGAAACCAAAATCAAGGAATCAATTGCGGCACGCAAAGCAGTGAGCATCAAAAATATTGAAAGGCAGCTTGCCCGATTACAGCAGAAAGCATTGAGCAATAAAGAAATTGAATCCCATCGCATTATCGGCGAACTCATCCTCGCTAACCTCACAAAGATCAAAAAAGGTGCCCGGCACACCTGCGTGCAAAATCCCTATGATAATAAGGAAATCGTAATAGCACTAGATCCTCAAATCACCGCCCAGGAAAATGCCCAACACTACTTTTCAAAATACAAAAAACTCAAACGTGGTCTGCCAAAAATACAAAAAAAGATCAAGCAATTGAAACAGAAAATCACTGAGATCAAAGACGCTTCTTTTAAGCTACCTGATTTGCCAAGGACTCAGCGCGAGAAAGACAAGAAAACCGAGCCATTTCATACCTTTGAACTCGCCTCAGGAGCAGTCGTATACGTGGGCAAACATGCACGTTCGAACCAGGAGTTGACATTCGCTTTTGCCCGACCAAATGATTACTTCTTTCATATAAGGAATTATGAGGGAGCCCATGTCATACTCAGAGCTAAGATACCCCGTGGCCAACGTCCTAATAAAAGAGACCTTGAAAATGCGGCATCGCTTGCAGCTTATTTTAGCAAGGCAAAGAAACAGACAAATACTCCGGTATCATACACGCAGCGCAAGTATCTAAAGAGAAATAAAAAAGGCAAGCCAGGGAGTGTTATATTCATGCGTGAAGAGGTTGTTTTTGTGGATCCAAAGTTACCGGAGTAGTGGTCGAGTTACATTTTGCAAAGCAAGCTTTGCCACTACATTCTCGCAATAACGTGGGCATCTAGTATTTTGCTATTCCAGGTTCCAAACCTATCACCTACTGCGTCCATTTTTTCCTCTTGACTTTCTCAGAATTATCAATATACTTTAATATAAAAGGAGGTACAATGCCAGAAGAAGATAAGTCAATTGAAGAAGGGAAAATATTTGGGTTTATTGGTTATTGGGGACTCTTATTTCTAGTTCCACTACTTGCTAAAAAAGACAATAAATTCGCCGTGTTTCATGGTAAACAAGGCATGGTTGTATTTATTGCATTCATTGCTATGCTCATAGTTTCAACGATACTTGGTTTCATACCAATAATCGGTGCCATTATTTACGTTCTAAGCATGCTCGTTTATCTTGCTTTGGCGGTTCTGGCAATCATCGGTATGATCCAGGCACTCACTGGTAAGTATTGGAAAATGCCAATTCTTGGAGATATCGCTGAAAAGATAAATATCTAAGCACAAATATTTAAATTCCAGTATTTTTTTAGGAATCCACATTAAGGCTGGTCTTTTACTATTCGAGTACCAGCCTTTCCTAATATAGCTTGTTTGGCTTTGTCCATAGAAGTAATGATTACTTCTTTACCGCCGTATTCAAGAAAACTGATTGCGGCTTCGATCTTTGGGCCCATACTGCCAGCGGGGAATTGTCCTTCAGCCAGATACTTGCTCGCTTTAGATACAGTGATTTCCTCTAATTTCTCTTGGAGCGGTGTGTTATAATTTATGTAGACATAATCGATGTTTGTCAAAAGCAAAAAAGTTTGGGCATTGATATCCCGTGCTAATACTGCTGAGGCACGGTCTTTATCAATGACTGCGTCGATGCCCTCATAAGAACCGTCGATCTCAACGTATACAGGTATGCCACCACCGCCCACCGCAATGACAATCACGCCTTGATCAACGAGTTGCTGAATGATTCTTCGATTTACGATTCTCAAGGGCGCGGGTGAAGGTACGACTCGGCGGAATCCACGGCCAGAATCTTCTTTAATAATCCAATCAAAGTTAATAATTAAATCTTCAGCTTGTTCTCTTGTATAGAATGGTCCGATGAATTTTGTTGGATTTTTTATTGATGGGTCATCAGGGTCTACGACAACTTGGGTAACGATCGTTACAACCTCGCGCTTTGCGCCGATACTACGCAGCCGATTCTGAAGACTTTGCTCAATCATGTAACCCATACCACCCTCAGTATCGGCAACAATAACGCCCAGGGGTAAAGCTGGAATGTCTTCAGCAGTCCGCTCAACTCTTAGCAAGGCATTGCCAACTTGGGGACCGTTTCCGTGGCTAATCGCTAAATTGAAGTCCTCCTGGATGAGCTCAACAATACCCGCCAAGCTTTTTCGTGTATTTGCAAACTGTTGGTGGATATCTTCCTTGCCTGTTTGGGCGATTGCGTTTCCGCCTAAGGCAATGACCGCCTTTTTCATTTTAAATTATAGAGATTGGCAAAAAAAAGTCAAGAGTCAACAGGCAGACCGAGAATTGGAGTAGGGGCTTTAGCCCCGTCAAAAATTATCGAAATATCAATTGAATTAACGAGCCTAAAGGCTCTACTCCAAGAAATTTCGACATTCTCGGTCACCCTGTCAGACATCAAAAATCCTTTAACCAGATTCTTGCCTGCTGGGCTGCTTCAGTCATACCTGCTGCGTCGAGGTATAGAATATTATTATTCACCATCCTGCGCACGACGGTTATGTTGTGTTCTAAACGTTCGTCATTGACTATACCAGGTTTTCTTATTTGGAGTTTGGAAAAATCAAATGGCTGGTATTCAACGGTATCTGATCTCAATTCGAAAACCAATCCTTTTGGGATACGTAGATATTGAGCGTATGTTTGGTCAAGGTCGCGGTCAGGAAACGGCGTGGCAAAATAGACGCCCTTTTGTATTCTGTTATTGACAAATGCTTCGAGCATCCTTATGAATTTCATCTGGATTACCTTTGGGTTGTACGGTTCGCCATATTCGAATTTACGCAGTTCAATAAGGTAATCATCGACCGCTGCGCTAACCCCGTTGTAGAATTCTGGATACTCATCTTGAAGGTATTTAATATACCAGGTTCGTCGAAGCAGTTCTTTGTCGATGACAATCAACTCTGCGTTGGTATTCTTTACTTTTTTTAAATAGATGGTCGGCGAGTAAATATCCCAGAAAGTGCATAGCAAAAGACTTTTTTCAGGTAGTTGCTCAAGATGGGCACGACCAAAGTCCATGCCAAAAGAATTACCCCGCAATGTACAAGTGCGGTAATTCAAGAGCACAATGATTATCACGAGCGGCAAGATAACATAAAGTTTCAGGTATTTTTTAAACACCTTCAGACCGTAAGCCGAAACAATTGTCAAGGTGATGAAACTGGGAATGTAGTAAGATTCAATATCTGGTATTGAATAGTTTATAACATAAAGGATATTGAGTAAGGGGATACTGATAAACAACCAGAATCTGCCGCGCTCTGACTTGAAAAGTTGATAGAACCCGAACAGGACTGGGATAATCAAAATATACAGGAAATTTCTCAATAAAATCATCAGACCATTACCGAGATTCCCGAATAGCTCAGTAATGGATTGTGAGAACATCCACACTTGATACTGTTTTCCAGTAACGTGCCAGAATAGACGCTGGAGATTATGAGTATTGCCCCAGGCAAGTGCAGCATTACCATTGGTTCGAGCTATGAGATAGACATACAAGGATACGGCAAAAAGCGCACAGATGATTCCAAACAAGACTTTTTTGAATTCAGGTTTGTACTTGAGCATGAGATATGCGAAAACAGGTACGGTAAGAGAGAAGACAATGATATGATTGGTGAACGCCAGACCGACCAGATACATAATAAAATAAAAGTGTCGGAAATGATGGAGTCTATATAGAAAATAGAAGATCATAATGCCAAGCAGTGCGGTCAGCGGGTAGACTTCATTGGTGACTGAGATACGCCAGATGGTTGGTGCAAATGAGAAGATGGCAACTGGTATTAGCGCGGCGAACTTATCTTTTATAATACCATAAGACAGCACATAAAGGAATACTGTAGCACAAACCGTGAACAAAGCAGATAACAGGTTGAGGTTGAAAATAGGTTCACCAGGTAGGTGAGCAAAGAAATACGATATGATGGTGTATAAAGGATAACCAGTTGGATGGGCGATGCCGAGCGTATAGCTTACTGCCGCGAGTTCTCCAGAATCAATGAGATATACCGTAGGGCAGAGGGAGAAGAGATAAATGATGAAAGTGACAACCGCCATAGTTGCACAAATAAAAAAGGCAGAATGTGTTATTCTTTTAAACATAATTGACAGATAAGGCTATCAGGATAGCAGGATACCAGGGCATCAGTGTAACAGGAGTTACTAAGGAGAACATAAAATAGTTTCAATTACTTGTGGAACCTGTCATTCCGAACTTGTTTCGGAATCTCGATAAAGTGAGACTCTGAAATAAATTCAGAGTGACAATAGTGCAACATGCTAACGAAATCCACTGAAACTATTATATGTTCTCCTTAATAAATTACCTGATATTCTGATAGACTGATAACCTTGACCCTGATACTCTGATAATCTAGTGTCTTTACTCTATTCTTTTGCAAAGTTCAAGCGGAGATTTGTGAGCCGGGTTTGAATATCTTTTTTCTGCTCGGGATTCAGCTGTTTTTCCACAGTTTGGAAAAGGGCATTAATCGCGTCGATGGCAAGCCGGGCTTCATTCAAATCCTTCTTGTGCTTTTGAGTCTCCGGGTGAACGACAAAGTCAAGGTATGCCCAAGCCTTAGCTTCCAAAGAAAGCAGGGTTAGATAGACATAATCCATGATTTTTATAGGTTCGTCAAGCAAGCGAGGTTGTGGTTCTTTTTCATCACCGGACTCTTGCCCAGTATCTTTTTTCTCTTCTTTTTTATTGTTTTTGTTTATATTTTCTTCAGTCATGGAAAATTATAACAGGATATTGTCTGAAGTCAAGAACTTCTAATCCCTTCTTTTTACTGATAAAAAAAGCAACAGCCGCGACAGACCGTGAAGAACTGGCGTCTCCGTATGCGTTGGCGCAACTCTTTCATTTTATTATTATTCCAGAGCGTGAGGAACGAGGATTGTCTGCAATTACCTATGACATAATCAGGGCACGATTCCACGTATCCTGACGGGAGTATCGTTGCAGTATTCCACATGGCGCGGCATCCCCCCGGGTAGATTTCATAAAAATCATTTGCTGTACC
Organism: Candidatus Stahliibacteriota bacterium; assembly: GCA_030609135.1. Classification (GTDB taxonomy): domain Bacteria; phylum Hydrothermota; class Tepidihabitantia; order SM23-42; family SM23-42; genus JAUVZL01. The sequence continues at coordinate 7,734 of JAUWCU010000049.1, forward strand.
GTAATATGCTTGAAGTTGCGGTGCGGATAATTCTGGAAATACCTTTACCGGGATACTTTTTTCCGCACGCAGATCACGAATGACATTCATGGCACTCGCGAAGTCTTTGGGTTTATTACAATCGATATCTGCACTTTGCCAGTAGTTCAAATCGAGCCCGAGGTTTTTCTGCAGAAAGAAACGGTGGCTTGTAAGATTCTGGCAATCTACAAAAAAGGGATGTTGGAACTGGATACTATCTGCATTAATATTGCAGGCGATCTTGATTACTTCTTGCATGGCGGCTGGGTCAGTGAGATTGATCATGGAATTTATGCGGATAATTGGCAAGCGACTGTCTTTACACAGTTTTTTTATTTTCTTGAGTCCCTCCATAATGCGCTTGAAGGTTCCAGGTACACCACGGATTCGGTCATGTATTTTTTCAGGACCATCGATTGAAATATGGATTCTGTTTACACCTGAGGCCACGATATCATCAGCATACTTGTTCAAGAAAGTGCCGTTTGTCGTAATCGCCAGGAAAAAGTTTCTTGCTTTGATATACGATATCAATTCAATGATGTCCGGATACAAAAACGGTTCACCACCAGATAGATGGATGCGTGGTTGGAATTTTTTCATCTGGTTTATTATTTTCTGCCAGTCTGATATTTTCATTTCAGACCGTGGTTTACGGAGACGCTCAAAACACATTGAGCATTTTAAATTGCAGCGATCAGTAGGATAGAAATTAATGGTTTCAGGTGGTGAAGCCTGGTGGCTCATGAGGTTTGAAAAGCGGTAACTCAAGTTTGCGCTGCAACGACGCCGTATCATGGCGGGTGCTTGTTTGTAGTTAATAAATACGCTTCTTATTTTTTCCGCAAAACTAGCCATTTTTTATTTTGCCGATGGCCCACTGTGCAGTTTTTGCAAAGACTCCATCATTGGATTTGCTGAATCGCTCCAGAATGGGCAGGGTTTGTTTATCTTTAATATTGCCGAGGCACACGAGGGCGTTTCTTTGTATAGCTTTGAAATTGATCCAGCGCGCCGTGATCTGGTTATCCGGGTATTTTTGTCGGTATTCACTTTCTGACATGTTGAGAATATCGAGTAGCGATATTGAAGAACCGACACTACCCAGGTTAGTTGAAGGGAGGCGCACCGCCACTTTAGAATTTACCGGACACACATCCTGGCATACAGTGCAACCATATAGCCGATTGCCCCAAACCTCAGCGATGTCATTAGGCAGGACGCCGTACCAGTTTGTAAGTTCCTGAATACAACGCCGGCGGTCTATAATGTACGGCGCAACAATGGCACGCGTTGGGCAAGCATCAATACACTCCTCACATTGACCACAGTTAATATCAAGTGCCTTGTCAGGTTCAATTTCAATATCAGTTATTATTTCACCGAGGACAATCCATGATCCAAAGGTCTGGTTAATAACGACGCTGTGTTTTCCATAATAACTAATACCGCTGCGCACGGCAATGGGTTTTTCAGCTACTGGACCGTTTGAATAGACGCGGAATGATGCGCCGGTTTTTTCTTTTATAAAATGAGCCAGCTCGCGCAATCTGTTTTTCAAACCTTTATAGTAGTTACGCCAGGTGTACCGGGCAATAAGACCGTGTGGATCACCCGGTTCTGAAAGGTTAGTTTTTTCATTAGTGAGGTAGCATTGACATGCCGCGATTATTGACCGGGCTTCGGGAAATCCGATGCGTACATTATAAAAGTGTTTGATGTCCTCAAGATGCCTGTGTTGGCGGTCAGTGAACAACCCTTTGGTTCTTTGTTCCTTGTACTTTGCCAGCGCCTGGTCAAATGGTTGAGCTGTTGTTATTCCAATTTCATCAATACCTATGCGGTGTCCAAAAGCCTTTATATCTTTGGCTTCAATCACAAATGAAGCCAGGTATTATGGAGGTCAATTTACTTTAAGAGGATGCCCAGCGGGAAGAAAACCAAGTAGCCGAGGATAAGAAGTATCGGAGCAAGTACAATATCACCAGCTGCTAAGAGGATAAAACCGATTATTCCCAAAACAACACCTATACCAAAGAAAAGAATGTTCTTCTTCTTGAATTTCACATCGATGAGTTGTTCTTGCTTCCTCTCTTTTTTCTCTTTCTTTTCTTTCTTCCTCTTTTTGTCCTTCTTGGCCATTCAGAACTCCTTTATTACTTTGATATTTCCGTTAATTTAACGAATTCGCCATTCTTGATTGTGTAAATATTGAAAACTTCTCGACCTTTCAACATCGTTGAAATTTGTTCAGGGAGATTGCTCCGGTTATAAGTTATCAGTCCTTTTAGACGCCAGAGCGTATAAAAGAATTTGGCTAAAAAATCATCTTCTTTAAATCCTGCTCTGACGAATTCTTTTAAGGAAAGACTGTCAATCGGCGATGGTACAGCAAAGACCGCACCTTCCACGTATTTTTCACCGAGCCGGGTTACTTTTTCATCTTTGAAGGTTTCTATGCCCAGTATCTTTACCCGCTCCAACCCGTAATACGCGACTTGTGGCGCACTATTGATAACCATTTCCCGATCCATGGGCAAGAATATCGCTTCTGGATGCTTGTCTTTGATTGCCTTGAGTTCCCATTTTAAGGTTATTGAATCTGGGTCAAAACCAACCATAGTAACGATTTCGCGGTGGTTTTTTGTGATCTCATCAGCAAAGGCCTGGGCAACTGAACGGTATTTTGCTACGTCAGGGAAGAGAACCGCAAATCGATCAATAGCTAAATTATACATGGCATACTGAGCAACGCACTTTGCCTGTTCCTCATTGCTCTGACCCGTCGTGATAACGAGTGGAATTTTTTCAAGCCGTGCCTCAGAAGTCATAGGCAAGATCACTGGAATACCTTTGCCAAAAGCAAAACCGCAAACACCAAAGGCTTCAAGCAATCGTATCGGTGCAATGATGAAATCGACATGGATGTCAGTAATTAATTTTGCCGCAGCCATGGTGGCTTCAATAGGGTCAGATTTGGTGTCCAGATAATGTAAGGAAAAGGGTAGAGTATTGTTACTTTCATACGACTTGATAACTTCGAGGAACTTTTGTCCGAAATTAGCATACTCGCCAGTTATAGGAAGCAGGATACCGACGCGTCCAGATGCTTCACCTAAATCAATAAATCTTTGATATTCCTTTACTTCAAAAGTATATCTTGTTTTGGGGAACCGTCTTAATAAAAGGTTGAAATCGCGCTCGGCTTCTTTCTTCTTTCCTTCACGGGCTTCAATCTGGGCGAGATAATACATAATATGTTCGTCAATGGGATCAGCCATATGGGCACGGTGCAGTTTCTCAAGCTGGTTTATTGAAAGGTTGGGCAGGGTTTGTATAATACGTTTGAATGCTTTGTTTTGAGCAGTGGTGTCTTTAGTCTGGGTGTAATACTTAGTTAAGTAATAAGCTGCTCTGTAATCTTCACCCATTTTGAAAAACGACTCGCCAACGAGTGAAATTACATTTAGCAGATACTGAGAATTTGGGAATTCCCCTAGTAACTTCTCGCCAAATTGGGTTGCTTTCTTGAGTTTGTTTAGTTTATAATTAGAAAAGGCGATTATGTACAGGGCAGGTTCATAAGCAACGCTCTTCTTATGTTTATCAATGATTACGCTCAATTCATCAATAGCTTTCTGATATTCCTTTGCTTTAAAATGGGTATTGCCTTTTTCATAAATAGAAGCAATCTCTACAGAAGTGACCTTGGTGCCATGTTCTTGCGTTGCTTCAGATGCGAAAGTAGCACAAGAAACCATAAACACTATTAGCAAACAGTACAACCTTTTCATTATCATATATTAGTCAAAAAAGGACAGGTGTCAACTGTATGGCTACTTCGCAGCGGTAGAGAGCCCTACGGGCGGTTTAGGCTACTTCGTAGCGGTTATGAACGCTGCGCTGGGATCATGTTCGCATTCGCGAACTGAAGACACACTCCGTTGAAGACATGCCTTCGGCTGCAGACACGTTTCACTGAAGATACGCTGCGCTGTAGTTGTCTGATTTATCAGACAATGCCCGATTCATCAGGCAAAACGCTTGATGTGATCTTAACGTTTTTAATGACTTAATAACAAATGACTAAATGACTGAATGATTTGGTGGTTCTGGCTACAGTTTTGCTTTGTGTAATGCTTCTTGGATGTCTGGTGCGGATAATTTTTTATCCTCTAAAATTGTGTACCTATCCGGTCTGATTTTTGTTGCGTTCACAACGGTTTTCACGAACTGGTCAGAATTGAGATGGAGTTTCTTTAGACTGTGCGGAAAAGCAATACGTTCATAAAGTGCCCTGACTTTTTCAAGGTGTTCATTTTCCTGCAAAACCATGGTGAACAAAGTAGCAATACCAACTTGCTCGCCGTGCAGGGTTTTTCTAGGAGAGTACAGATAGTCAATGGAATGGCTGATTTTGTGTTCGCTGCCACTAGCTGGTCTTGATGAACCCATTATGCACATGGCAAAGCCACTTTTGATTAATCCCTGAGTAAGAGTCAGGAGGAACTCATCGTCCCTAACAGATTCCGCATTAGATTCGAGAAGTTTAAACGCACCGGCTTCAGCTAAGGAAAGGGCAGTGTCAATGATTTTTTCTTGGCATTTTGATTGGGCGAGACGAGCATCAAAGGCCGCTGAGAGGTTGGATATCAGATCGCCTACACCGGCTTTGATGTGTCTTGTCGGTGCCTGTTTGATTATGCTTGTATCAACGACCACGCCACAGGGCGCTTTGGTTATGTGGCTCACTGGTATTTTGTTTTTATCAATGATTACTGAAACCGGTGAAGAAATGCCATCGTTTGATAATGTGGTGGGGATGCTTATGTATTTTATATTGCAGTTGCCAGCCGCAAGCTTACTAACATCCAGAACCTTACCGCCGCCAAAACCGATTACCAGATCAGGCTTTTTTTCTTTAATCAAGTTGTCAACGTGTTCTACATTCGGCTCATCACTACTTGAGATGAGATGCTTGAAGACTTTAATACTTCCTTCTTCAAAGCTCCTGGAAATCGGCCCGCCGCCAATTAAGAAGGTTCTATGGTCACCAAGCAGTAGAACATGTTTGAACTTCAATTCATGCGCTTTGAGGATTTTGCAAAGAGTTAGTGTTTTATGTTCACCGACTTCGAAAAATGCCGGTAAATCAATCTTAAAGGTCTTTACCATACATAAGACTATCGAAAAAACCCAATAAGTCAACCGCAAAGACAGAAAGCACTAAGAACTAAGCAGTAAGCAGAAAGAACCAAATATTGGAACCGTATTCGTGATTCGTTGTTCGTGCTCGTAATATGAAATTATAACGAATACGATCTACGACTTACGAGTACGAATAGTAGCTCGCATTCGTGGTATTTCACTAAATACAGAATACTGTTCGAGCGTAGTCGAGAACCACTATCATTGTTGACAACGTTTGATTTCCAGATTATAATACAATCAATATCGTTATTGTTTTTTAAACGTCTTACGCTATACGCATTACGCGTATAGCAACGCTAGCGTAGCTCAGTCGTTCCCTTTCATTCCTCTCCCTTGAAGGGGGAGGACTTCGGCGTGAGCTCAGTCGAACGATAAAGGTGGGGGTGTAAAAGTAACTATGTGATGAGTGAATGAATGCCAGCGTAGCTCAGTCGGTAGAGCAGCTGTTTCGTAAACAGCAGGTCTCCAGTTCGAATCTGGACGCTGGCTTCTCGCTTTCAGCGAGATCGATTACAAAGATATAATTCAGATTGCAGTGATGTTATTTAAATGCCCCGAAAGGGGCTTCTCGATTATCCCGGATTTTCATATTCGCAGTTTAATAATAGGTAATTCGCGGATCCCGCCAAGCGGGACCGAGATAAATAAAAAGATATCAGTAATTACAATATTTCCCTCTCCCTTGAGGGAGAGGGTTCACCCTGTGAAATAATACTGATTGAAACTTGATAAATCCATTACTATGTTCGCTACTGAACTTTCAGTCTTATTACCGTCAAAAACGTTGTATTTCACGGGGTAAAGGGGTGAGGGTTGATATTCTATTGTTCGAGCCTGTCGAGAACCCACAAAGAACTTGTCATTGCGCCTGTCCGTCTTTTTGTGTGGTGGAAGGAACAAAGTAACGCCTGCCCCGTCAGTTGTTAAACATACGGGGAAGCAATTTCAATCTGAGATTGCCACGCCCGCCTTTAGCGGGCTCGCAATGACAAATAAGGATTTGGGCAACACACCCTCGAGATTTGGGGCCAGGGGTTATTCAGTTCATTCTGCATATAAAAACGATAAGAAGTGAAATGGGGTCAAAGTGAAATGGGGTCAAATCTCTACATGCTACATGCGATCTTTATTTTCTTCTTATGCCAATTGCTATGTAGAATGTAGAGATTTGACCCCAGAGGCTGCTTGAATATTTTGGCGTAAAAATTGAGAAATCCAAAGAAGCAGAGAAATAAGAGGTAGAGTTTGAGGGGTAGCAGAGTGAAAATAGTATACGTAAACTGGGAGATAAAATGAGAAAAGAAATTGGTAGTATATTATTGATTGTGGGTATTGTTGCCATTATGTTGAGTATAGCATATTGTATTGAGGGAGAAGAACCAGGCATGATGAAAAATATGTATGAGGACGAAGGAAACGTGATTATTGCTCTCTATCTTTTCGCAACAGGTGTTATAATTTGCGTAATTAGTATTATTATTAGCGTGAGACAAAAACCTGACAGGAAACAATTTTTCTTAATTCCTATTGAATATTTCAACAAAACCATAGCAGGGTTTACGATTACCAGGTTACTTGCTTCTGTGTTATTGATTTGGGCGTTGGTTGACCATGAGTATGCATATTACACCATTCTTCGATTCGTTATATTTGGTACTACTTCATATGGGATTTTTCTTGCAATACGATTTCACAGAATAGGATGGGCATGGATTTTAGGAATTATCACAATCTTGTATAATCCATTCATTCCAATTCATCTGGAAAGAGATATGTGGGGAATTGTTAATATTTGTACTTCGATATTGTTAGTAGTTTCAATATTCCTATTTAGGGATGCAGAATCGAATGAATAAACTCATTAATGAATAAGGTCTCCAATCTTTCGACCAGAGACCCCAAGTAGATAAAACCTTCTCGTTTCAGTTAATTATAGCCAGAGACCCAGAAAAGTTAACAATATCTGAAAACCCTTAATAGAATGTGTTTATTCGCTTGGTCCCTGTCATTAGAGAGGATTTTCCTGGTGTAACAGTAATTTTTGTATGCCATTTATTCTGCGTGGTTCAAAATGGCTCTAAATAGCCAGTTTTGAGACCCAATCATAATTTTTGTAGAATCATTGACATACAGGTAAATGAGAGTAAAATCTTCCAGGAAAGGAGAGATTGTAAGATGACACCTGCAGTTGGTTCCTTTGTTAGTTATAAAGACTTATATGATGAACCTGCACCGACTCTGCCAGAAATCTGTAACAATCTAGAAAAATATGAATTCTGGGAGATGGTTGAATCAATTGCCAAATTGAATTTTCATATTTCATATGTGATGAATAGACATGATGCAAAATTACAATTGATGATACTAAAAAATCTTCTTCCAGAAAAGATATATAAGAAAGCCGAGTCATTACATGGTAAGACAAATTATATGAGAGTGTATTTTACACGTCATCAGTTTTTATATCTACTTCGACTTCTAATGTCTTGTAGATTTCATGATGGAATGAAGATAAAAGAAGATATCGAGAGTTACTGTAAAATTCTATTTTCAGTTACAGACCATATTGAAAGAGAAATGGAAAAAGTTGCTGGTGCCAATGTTAGTAAAAAGACGGGTTTAGCGAAAATTATTCCTACTTTTATCAGAAATCATTGGTTAAATCATGAAGTAGATTATGCACGTAGGTTAGTTGACATTTGGCAAATCTATACCAGAATTGCACCAACACTAAGGGATTATGATAAATTCCTTAATCTTTTCAAGAATACAATTGATTTGGTTCCTATTGAATTCGTTAAGGCAGGAATGCTAATTGGTGCCCACTATACAAGTCTTTTAATGTCTCCTGACCCAGTTAAAATTGATAAAGAGTTCAGGATTACATCTGCATATTTCAGCAAGATTACTGATGAAGCCAATAAAATAGTCAGGAAAGTGGTAAAGTATTTAAGATACCCAGCAACCAATGAGAAAGGCATACCGAACCCATATGATGTTATTGATATTTATGAACATCCAATTCTGGAATTTTCAGATAGCAGTATAATGCCTTTAGATTTAGATTGCTTAAATTGGAAAATCACAGATGGTATTTTTTGGCAGGTATTCGATAAGGTGGATGATAAAGAGAAACGATTTCTGAACACCTTCTGGGGTGAAGCATGTCATAAAAATATAATGGAGTATATTCAAGAAATAGTAACAATTCAAAACAGGAAAAATGAAGTAATTCTTGTTGAAGAAACTCAAAAAATCAAACATCGACAAGTTGATGCTATCATATATTACAAAGGTAAGTTGTTGCTTTTTGAGATAACTATTAGAGGATTCAAAATCAAAACCTTAAGGAAAGCATCACGTCAATCATTTCTTGATGAATTGGATGAAATACTTTTAACTCCACATCCTAATCGAGAACATAGTTCTGGAAAGATGATTCAAATTAACGAATGTTTAGAAAGAATAAGAGAGGGGAGTTATAGTAACTTATTACCGAGAGAAGCCCAGGATGCTGAAGCGATACCTGTGCTTATAATGTCAGGTACTTTCCCTATAAGTCCTTTTATGGGACAGATGATTGCTACTTCTATTGAAAATCGGAGAGATATTGAATTGTCGCAAGAGATTATTGACAAAACTTTGTTCCTTAAGGTTGAAGATATTGATACAATCTTATGGGCAGTTGAAAATGACAAATTATCATTAGATACACTGTTAGATTCGTATACAAAGCAACGTTTTGATAATGAATTTACCTATTTCGTTCAATCATTTCACAAACTTGAATTAGGTCGGTCTTCTTTTGCTGAAAAAGTATTTGATGAATTTCGCAAAGAAATAGCACAATTTTTCTTTAATAGACAAGATATTTAAGCCAATATGTTTTATGGAAGCAGAGTTATTCGTCGGTAAAGTCGTATAGGAAAGGGGAGTGAAATGAATGAACATCTATATAAACTTTCAATGGCAAAATACAAGATGATGTCCTTACTTGCATCAATCATTATTTCATCAACAGATGCAGAAAGATATAGGCATAATGAGAAAGAAGCACCGACTACAGGATTCCTTTGGTTACACAACCACATGGTAAAATTCAGCAAGGATTTCTTCATGGAATTTGAACAATATATCCCTGATGAAAAGGAAGAATGGAGAACATATGATTTCAAAGAAGATGATAAAGGAAATATAATGATTGAGGGCAAAATGTTAGCTATGGTATTAGCATCACAAATAAACAGGATTCTTAATTGGCTCGTAGCAGAGATTCTAATTAGGTATTTGGCTGAATGTTTTGAAACCTTTAGAGAATGGAATAGCGAAAAACTCAAAAAGTGCTCGTGGTATGATTTTGTGCGTTTAATACGCAATGCTGTGAA
>JAUWCU010000115.1 GCA_030609135.1 Candidatus Stahliibacteriota bacterium
ATTTATAATAAATTGCATGAATGCAATGATCAGGATTTTAAAAGAAGAATCAGGTAGGGTTAGAGTTTCATCGGCAGGGCCGGGTGTCGGCAACATAGTTCCGATATAACCGAGTTATATGCCATTGCAGAAGATAAGGTATGGAGGAAGATGTTATGTCAAATAAAAATTTAGCCACCCTAATTCCTCGTGAGATATTATTTGGTGAGCCAGAGAAGATGTCGCCACAAATATCGCCAGATGGAACTCGTATTGCTTACTTAGCACCTAAGGATGGGGTGCTTAATGTTTGGGTACGTACTGTCGGGAAAGAAGAAGATAAGCCAGTTACTCAAGAGAAAAAGCGGGGCATTAGAGGGTATTTTTGGGCAGAAGATAATGTTCATATTATTTATTTGCAGGATTCTGATGGAGATGAAAATTGGCATTTATACTCAGTAGATTTGAATACTGGGGTAATTCGTGACTTGACTCCTTTTCTTGGGATTCAGGTACAAGTTGTTGCAACAGATCCTAATTTTCCGAATGAAATGTTGATAAGCTTGAATCTCCGGGATAGACGAGTTCACGATGTCTATCGCCTTAATTTGACAACTGGTGCGTTAGAGAAAGACACTGAGAATCCGGGAGATGTGATGGGTCTTATAGGTCAAAGCTGGCTAGCTGACCCAAATTTCCAAATAAGAGGCGCTATGGCAATGAGGCCTGATGGAGGTTCGGAACTTCGTGTTCGTCTGGATGTTAAAAATCCATGGGAGATTCTTGTAAAGTGGCGAGCAGAAGATAATTTCTGTGGTGCAATAGGTTTTACTCCGGACGGTAAAGGTCTTTACCTACTTGATAGTCGCAAAGCCAATAGTATGCGAGCAGTGCAAATTGATATAGATACTAGCAAACAAACTGTTTTAGCAGAAGACCCAGAATATGATATAATTGAGCATATTATCCATCCTCGAACACACAAGTTACAGGCAGTTTGTATTCTTAAAGAGCGTGCATATTGGCAAATTATTGACTCAAGTATAGAAGAAGATATTGAGAGAATTAAAGAGATTCATAAAGGAGATTTCTTTTTGCTTAATAGAGATAGCGTAGATAAAAACTGGCTAATAGGATTTACTTGTGATGATGAGCCAATTCCATATTATGCTTATAATAGAGAAACTCATGAAGTTACTTTTCTCTTTACTGTTCGGCCTAAACTTGAGAAATATAAGTTAGCTCAAATTAAGCCTATTAGTTTAACCTCAAGGGATGGATTGACATTACATGGTTATCTTACATTACCTTTAGGGATGGAAACTAAAAATTTACCTATGGTTTTAAAGGTTCATGGAGGACCATGGGGTCGAGATGTATGGGGATATAACTCAGAGGCCCAGTGGTTTGCAAACCGTGGATATGCGTGTTTGCAAATTAATTTCCGTGGTTCAGTGGGATATGGTAAGAAATTTCTTAATGCTGGAGATCGGGAATGGGGAAGGAAGATGCATGATGATTTAATAGATGCTGTTAACTGGGCCATTAAAGAGGAGATAGCAGACCCTAAACACATTGCTATCTATGGGGGTTCATACGGTGGGTATGCAGCTTTAGTAGGTGCTGCATTTACACCAGAGCTATTTAAATGTGGGGCAGAGGCATGTGGACCAAGTAATCTTATAACTTTTCTTGAGACCATTCCTCCGTATTGGGAGCCCATGAGGATGCTTTTATACGCGCGGATCGGGAATTTAGATACGGAAAAAGAGTTTTTGAAATCACGCTCTCCGCTATTTAAGGCTAATAAAGTCAAAATTCCGATGCTTATTGCTCAAGGAGCAAACGACCCACGAGTTAAGCAAGCCGAAAGTGAGCAGATTGTTAATGTTTTACGGAGTAAAAACATACCTGTAGAGTATATTCTTTTCCCGGACGAAGGCCATGGTTTCGTGAATCCAGATAACCGCCTCAAATTCTATGCCGCTGTGGAGATTTTTTTATCTAGGCACTTAGGAGGTCGAGCAGAACAATAAATTATGGGAACTTTGATAGTGGAAATATTATGATAGCAACGGCGTATAACACGGTGTTTACGGCTCGTTCTCGCTCACTCAAACCCAGCACTTTTTATGTTGGAGAACTGGAATTTTGGAAAATGGTTATACGAGCCTTTGATCACAATGAAGAATAAAAATAAGTCAAAAGTGCTGGGCTTCTTTTATGCTTGTGACGTTAAGTGAAATGCCAGGGCAATGCTTCTAATACTGCACTGCCTCAGATAGTTAGGTAGTTATCAATGGAAGATAAACAAAGAATATTACATAGTAGATTCGGTTTCAAGAATTTTACTCCAGGACAACAAGAAGTCATCGATTACCTCTTATCAGGTCGATCAGCGCTAGCAGTGTTCCCAACAGGAGGCGGCAAGTCATTGTGCTACCAATTGCCCGCTCTTATCTTCAACGGTCTCACACTTGTGATATCGCCGTTGATTGCCCTCATGAAGGATCAGATTGACTTCCTAAAACAAAAAGGGATCTTGGCCGACCGACTGAATTCCATGATGGAACCGGGCGAAATAAACGAAGTGATGACAAGACTGCGGTATGGTCAATTGCGGCTTTTGTATGTTGCCCCAGAGCGTTTCACAAATGAACGATTTTTTGAAGCAATTCAACAGGCCAGAATCGACCTTTTTGCCGTGGATGAAGCGCATTGTATCTCCGAATGGGGACACAATTTCAGACCTGACTATCTGAAACTCGCAAAGATAGCCCGTGATCTTCATATTCCCAGGATACTGGCTCTTACTGCGACTGCCACGCCTGCGGTTGTGCATGATATTTGTGTTGGGTTTGGTATAAGTCCGGAGTGTGCAGTACAGACAGGGTTCTATCGATCTAATTTGGTCATCAAGACAACAGCAGTTTTCACTGAAGATAGGGATGAGGTTCTTCTGAGGAGTCTTCATAAGGGGCCTATTGAACCATCCATTGTGTACGTCACTCGACAAAAAACGGCAGAAGATATTGCAGAGATGCTGAGTAACCAAAACATCCCTGCCCGGGCGTACCACGCTGGCCTTGATCGTGACGCCAGAACAGAAATACAGGAATGGTTCATGGCTTCGAACCAAGCAGTGGTGGTAGCAACTATTGCGTTTGGCATGGGTATAGATAAGGCAAACATCAGACGAGTTATTCACTACAACCTTCCCAAAAGTTTAGAGAACTACTCCCAAGAGATTGGTCGCGCGGGTAGAGATGGTGCAACCTCATTCTGTGAAATATTGGCGTGTCCTGACGATGTGAATGTGCTTGAAAATTTTGTCTATGGAGATACACCCACAAAATCTGCTATTGTTGGAGTATTGGAGGAAATATTTGCAAAAGAGAGGGAGTTTCAGCTAAATCTCTATGAACTCTCATTTACCTATGACATCCGGCTCTTAGTGTTAAAGACCCTACTAATGTACCTGGAACTTGATGGATATATCCACGAAAGAACCACCTTCTTCTCAAGCTATCGTTTTCAACCCATGGTTCCTTTCGAGGAGATAACACAGCAATTTCCTGGTGAGAGAGGCCAATTCCTAGAACATATTTTTCAACACAGTAAGAAAGCTCGTATATGGTACCATATAGATATCAATAAAACAGCAGAAAAGATTCGCCAACCCCGGCGGCGCCTTATTCGTGCTCTGGACTATTTGCACGAAAAGGAGTTTCTGTCAGTGAGGGCTTCTCAAAGAAGACACAGATATACTGTTCTGCGACGACCTGACGATATTTCACAACTCGGCGATCAGCTCTTTCGCCGTTTCATTGAACGCGAAAGTAAGGACATTCATCGAATTCAGCAGGTGTTAGATATTGTTACTCACGATGGCTGTCAGACGAACTACCTGGTTGGATATTTTGGAGAAGAGCGATTGGCCAATTGTGGCCACTGCAACTGGTGTATGCACGGAAATCGACCCGTTGCTCTCCGGCCTGTCCCAGAATTTTCCCTAACCAAGGAAGATATTGAAAAAATTGAAGCTGTCCGGCAAGAGCACCAAGAGATCCTTTCGCAACCGCGCGCGTTGGCTCGTTTTCTTTGTGGAATAACATCTCCTAAGATTTCCCGGGCAAAACTCTCGGCGCATCCATATTTCGGTCTTACGGCGAATGTTCGGTTCCATCAAGTGTTAGAGAATCTGGGGGCCGACGGGGGTTGACAATTTTAATTATCTTATCCGAAAAGGCCAGATCTATCACTTCGCTTAACACATGGTTTACGCTATGCTTCCTTTGGTCGCAACGTCGTATATGCTGGAGCCGTTATCTGCCATTGGGAGGCTGTGATTAAGGAACAAAGGTGATAGAAAAATAGGAATGTAGTTGACACAAGGTTAATCTTTGGTATAATTGCTATAGAGGATAAGTTTATATGAAGAAAGAGACACTATACTTGGATACATCTGTTGCCAGTGCTTATTATGATGAGAGGGCTAAAGAACGGATGGAGGTAACAATCAAATTCTGGAAAGAGATTTTACCTCATTATAAGACCTATGTTTCAGAGGTTACGGTAAATGAATTGGAAGATACGAAAGATGAGAACTTGAGAAGAAGATTTAGAAAGCTCATTAAGGGCTTCAAGGTATTAAAAATCAAAAAGACCATTAGAGACTTGGCAAGAGCCTATATAGAAAAAGAAATATTCCCAGAGAAGTATATCGATGATGCTCTTCATGTGGCTATGGCTTCTTATTACGAGGTTTCTTATCTGGTCTCTTGGAATTATGAACATCTGGTCAAGGTAAAAACAAGGAGGCTTGTAAATTCGGTCAATATACTGGAGGGATTCAAAGATATTGAGATTGTCTCTCCTTTAGAGTTATAAGGAGGAGGTCATGGAGAAGATAGAGTATTTTGACTATGAGAAGGTTGCTAAGGAGATGAATGTTCCTGATACTACCTTAAAGAAGATCGAAAAGGAAGTAAAAGAGGAATTCCCCAAGGATAAGATGATGTATGAACTTCATGTTTTAAGGGCAATTAGGAGCAAATACTGGCAAAAAGATTATCGAGTAAAGTAAGAATATAGACCCGCAACGGCAGATAACACAGCATATACGCTATTGTGCTGACTAATTTGTAAAGGATTATTTACTTTTTTTAACTACGGGTATCTGGCTTCGCCTTGCACTTCGCAAACACGCAGGACGTTGTCTTACGTTTTTATGCACCATAAATGGTGCATTTACATTTGTAGAGTTACTAAGGAGAACATATAATGGTTTCATTGGATTTCATTAGCATGTTACACTATTGTCACTCTGAATTTATTTCAGAGTCTCTTTTTATCGAGATTCCGAAACAAGTTCGGAATGACACTTTCGGGATTCAGGGCAGGCTCTTAATCGTTCGCATACACCGGAAACGTTGTCTTAAATTTTTATGCACCATAAATGGTGCAACTACAATTGTAGAGTTGAGGGATTGATTTTCCTCTTGAATTCCTACGAAATATGGATTTAATCTTATATGGCTCTTCGACCAAAGGTTCTTTTAACCCGTCGGTTGCCGCAACCAGGTATTGATTTGCTTGAAAGGCATGTTGATATGTTTATCAACCCTTTTGATATCCCAATGTCCAGGCAAGACATAATAGGAGGGATCAAAGATAAAGACGGGTTGATCTGTTTGTTAAATGATAAGGTTGATGCTGAAGTCATCGATGCTGGAAAGCATGTCAAGATAATTGCGAATTATGCGGCGGGTTATAATAATATCGATGTTCAAGCAGCGACAAAAAGGAAGATTCCGGTAACTAATACACCTGGCGTTCTAACAGAAACCACTGCAGATCTCACTTTTGCTTTGATTCTTTCTGCTGCCCGCCGAATTGTTGAGGCAGATAAGTTCTTACGGCAAAAGAGTTTCAAGGGTTGGGCACCAATGCTGTTCTTGGGCCGCGATATTCATAATAAGATACTGGGTATTATTGGCTTTGGTAGAATAGGCAGGGCAGTTGCACGACGCGCAAATGGTTTCGGTATGGAGGTAATCTATTACGATCCGGTACGATTATCTCGAGATGATGAAGACACGTATGGGGTAAAGTACCAAGACTTAGATGATTTGCTGAAGCAGGCTGATTTTGTATGTATCCATGTTCCGCTCAATGAACAAACTTATCACATGATAACAAAGGAGAAGCTTGCCTTAATGAAGGGATCGTCCTATTTGATTAACGTGGCAAGAGGTCAGGTTGTTAATGAAAAGGCACTTGTTAATGCATTGCAGGAGAAAAGGATTGCCGGTTGTGCTCTGGATGTTTTTGAGAATGAACCAAAGGTTGAAAAAGAGCTTATTGAAATGCCCAATACAGTACTCGTGCCGCATATCGGTTCCGCGTCAATAGAAGCGAGGATAAAAATGGCTTTGATGGTTGCGGAAAATGTAATAGCCGTGCTTGTTGAAAAGGGAAGGGCACCTAATGCGGTTAATCCGGAGATATATGAAGAGTGGCATTAGCAAGCTAATGCACTCCGGGATACTCGGGATTAGCAAGCTAATGAATTCCGGGATATAATGAATGTTCTTGTTGCGCCAAATAGCTTTAAGGAATCACTTAATTCTTTAGAAGTCGCAAGACATATTAGAATTGGATTAAAAAAGGCATCCAGGAATATTAAAGTAGCAGAGATTCCTTTAGCAGATGGCGGTACAGGAACTGTATATGTTTTAGTAAAAGCTCTTAAAGGTAAATTTGTACGAATAAAAGTTTCTGGACCATTAAACAAAAAAGTTTTGGCAACCTATGGTATTATTCCAAAACAAAAGATTGCGATTATTGAGCTTGCAGAGGCTGCAGGACTGAAACTTGTTCCAGAAAAACGAAGAAATCCCCTTTTAACCACGACAAAGGGTGTTGGCGAATTGATATTGGATGCAGTAAATAAAGGCTGTAAAAAAATTATCCTGGGCATTGGTGATAGCGCAACGATTGACTGCGGGGTTGGTGCTTTGTCTGTTCTTGGCGCGAGATTCCTCGATCGCAAAGATAACCAAATTGAACTTAATTGCAAAGGTTTACTTAACTTGAACAGGATTGACACGTCGCACATACCAGAGCGTGTTAAATCAGCGAAGATCACTATTGCATCTGATGTAAAAAACATCCTGACTGGAAGATATGGTGCATTGGTTTATGCAAAGCAAAAGGGTGCGAAACGTACAATGATACCAGTGATACATAAGGCTCTTAGGAATTTTAAGGAAGTTATATTAAAACAATACGGCATAAACTTAGATACAATCCTGGGGTCTGGTGCAGCCGGTGGTATTGGCGGTGCAATGAAGGTGATATTGAATGCTGAAATGAAATCAGGATTTGAGATTATAAAAGCAATAGTTGCACTAGAAGAAAAGATTGAACAAAGTGATTTGATAATCACTGGCGAGGGCAAGATAGATAAGCAGAATCTATACGGTAAGACAACAAAAAAGGTTGTTGACATAGCATACAAATATAAAAAGCCGGTTATTCTTATCGCAGGTAGTATTACAAAGGACGCAGAAATCTTTTATAAATACGGCGTAATTGGACAATACAGCATATTAAAATCATCTGTATCTTTGAAAAATGCAATAAAAAATGCACCGAAGTTATTAGAAGATTTGGCATATTCTATTGGAAAAAATTCTGAGATTGTTTCCCCGCATGTTTATTACTAAGGAGACCATTAAATAGTTTCAGTGGATTTCGTTAGCACGTTACACTATTGTCACTCTGAATTTATTTCAGAGTCTCACTTTATCGAGATTCCGAAACAAGTTCGGAATGACAGGTTCCACAACATAATTGAAACTAT
>JAUWCU010000126.1 GCA_030609135.1 Candidatus Stahliibacteriota bacterium
TCTTGATTCGAAGTCCCTATATTCAAAAATAGCTTATACTAAGGAAAACATATAATAGTTTCAGTGGATTTCGTTAGCATGTTACACTATTGTCACTCTGAATTTATTTCAGAGTCTCACTTTATCGAGATTCCGAAACAATTTCGGAATGACAGGTTCCACAACATAATTGAAACTATTATATGTTCGGAGTAATAACAGGTCTTCATATCTTCCAATCCTCATAACTTCCTAACTTCCTAACTTCATTCTTTTCCTATCTTCTTGTTTGCAAGGACTGTAATTGGTAGAGTTTATAATAGACACCTTTCTCCGCGATCAATTCCTCGTGCCTACCAACCTCTTTTATCTCACCATCCTGCACAACATAGATACGGTCCACATCCTTTACAGTACTCAAGCGATGAGCGATAATAATTGCTGTTCTGCCCTGCACCAACTTGTTTAAACCATTTTGAATCAACATCTCAGTTTCCGCATCGATGTTTGCGGTAGCTTCATCGAGCACAAGAATTCGTGGTTCAGAAGCAAGTGCACGAGCAAAGGACAAAAGTTGTCGTTCTCCAGTCGAAAAAGTAATCCCCCGTTCCGTGACATCTTCATCGAACATTTTCGGGAACCTGTTAATAAACTTGTCAGCGTTTATGAATGCCGCGACTTCTTTTACTTTTTCATCACTCAACGAGAAGTTCAAACGGATATTTGATTTAATGTCACCGGCAAAAAGGAAGATGTCTTGCGGCACTACACCTATTTGGGAACGAAGTGCAGGTAATGTTATGTCCCTAATATCAAAACCATCAATGAAGATCGTACCTTTTTGAACATCATAGAGTCTTGATATCAGATTGATAATTGATGTCTTACCAGAACCAGTTGGCCCGACAAATGCAACATGTTCGCCTGGGGCTACTTTGAATGAAACGTTCTTAATGACCCAGTCTTTATCGTATTTGAACCAGACATGTTTGAACTCAATTGCACCCTGCATTTCTTTAAGGTCCCGAGCTTTCCGGCTAACAACAACCCCGGACTTCTCGTCGAGGAGGAGAAAAATCCTCTCACTTGACGCCATGGCAGACTGCAATAGTGTATACGACTCGGTCAGTTCTCGAATCGGCCTAAAGAACATTTCAACATAACTAATAAATGCGACAAGTACACCTAATGATACTTTACCGGTTATTACCTGGCCACCACCGTAGTAGAGGACTAAACCGATGCCTATGGAACTAACGATTTCAATCAGCGGTCTGAAAAAGGACATGAGCATTACATGTTTCAGATTAGCGGTCAAATATTCCTTATTTACCCCATCGAAACTTGCCAGGTTATCTTTCTCTTTTGTAAAAATCCTGATCACACGGACACCAGAAAGGTTCTCTTGAAATCGGGCATTCAACTTAGCAAGTTTGGCGCGGACTTGACGGTAGATGGCACGTGCCCGAACTCTGAAATAGAATGTGACGATTAAAAGAACCGGGATAACAACAAAAGATATCAAAGCCAGCCTTATATTTATCACCATCATTATGACAATGATACCAACTAAGAGAAGTCCATCTTTAGTTAATCTGGTAAAAACCTGGGTAAATGCTTCATTGATCGCTTCGACATCATTCGTTGTTCTGGTTACAAGTCGACCAACCGGATTACGGTCGAAAAAGGCAAGGTGCAAGGACTGGAGTTTTGCAAAGACCTTAGCTCTGATGGCATGCATGAATAACTGACCGGCATATTGAGAAAGGTAAATCTGAATATAGTTGGCAATTGCTCCAAAGAGTATAATCCCAAGAAAAATGAGAACGATCCTCAAAAGCCCGCTTATGTCTTTGGACCGAAGTAAAGCTGCATCGGACGATTTTAGGAATTTTAGATTTGAATACTCAATGAGCACAAGATTGCCATATTCTTCGAACAGTTCGCTTCTTTGTGCAACCATGTTCAGTACTCGACCATCGACCTGATCTTTATCGAAATAATAGTATCGCTCTGAAGACAGCTTATTCTCTTTTTCCCAGTTACGGAGTAATACTACATTCATTTCCTCTAATTGTACTTGGGTTATGAAAAAGGTGTTCTCTGCTATTTCAACAAGATCCTGTCCAGCGTCAGTATCAGAAACCTTGCGCCCACTTTTGATAATATAATCATCAATGGCGATTTTAACCATGTAAGGATAGAGGATCTCCACTCCTGCGGCGATGACCAAAAATGCCGAAGCAATGATGAGGTATTTGAGATACGGTTTCATAAAGCCGAAAAGTCGCTTTATGATATGGAAATCAAAAACCTTACCGATATCTTGTTCTTCTTGATAGTTATCGTACATCATATGCCATCCAATTTCATTTCAATCTGTTGTATCCTGAAAATATCGCGGTAAACACCTGTTTTCGCAAGTAGCTCCTCATGGGTTCCTTGTGCGACTATTTCGCCGTTATCAAAAACGATGATTCTATCAGCATCCTTGAGCACAAAGACGCGGTGGGAAATAACAATAGATGTTCGGTTTTTCATTTCATGTTTGATTGACTCGAGTATTTTCAATTCGGTCTCCGCATCGACTGACGACACCGCATCATCAAGAATCAGGATTGGGCGTTTTAGTAATAAGGCTCGTGCAAGAGCAATACGTTGCTTTTGACCGCCGCTGAGGGTCACACCGCGTTCGCCAATACGCGTATCGAATTTATTGGGTAGTTGCATAATCTCGTCGTATATTTGAGCAACGCGCGCAATATGTTCTATTTCTTCCTGGTTTACATCTCCAGTGCCAAAAATGATGTTCTCTTTTATGGTATCTGAAAAAAGAAATGTATCTTGTGGTACATAGGCAATATTTCTCCTCAAACTTTCGATCGTTAGATCCTTGATATCTTGACCATCAACTAAGATCTGTCCTTGTTGTGGTTCATAAAGACGAAGAATCAAATTGACAAAACAGGTTTTGCCAGAGGCAATCGGACCAGTTACCCCGATGAATTCCTTAGGCGCAATTGATAAGTTAATATTTTTCAACGCTGGTGTGTTCTTACCATGATATGTAAAGGTGATGTTTTTGAATATAATAGCACCATTAACCCGCTCAATGTCTTTATTGCCACTGACAATATTAGGGCGTTTCTCAAAAATCTTATTGAGCCGACCCTGAGAAGCAGCGCCGCGCTGGAATAAGTTGATTGCCCAACCAATAGCGATCATAGGCCATACGAGTATTTGCAGGTAGGCAATAAAAGCTACAAAAGAACCAATCGATATCTGCCCGAATATGACGTACTTACCCCCAAGCCACAAGACAATGACTTGACCCAGGGCAGCCAGAAAAATAATGATCGGGAAAAACAAACCCCAGGCTCTGACTAAACTGAGGTTTTTCTTTACGTATTCATGACTTAGCCTATCAAACTTGTGGATTTCACCCTCTTCTTGAACAAATACTTTAATAACTCTCATCCCAGAAATATTTTCACGCACACGTTCAGTTAGCATTGCAAAGGATTCTTGTACTTTCTCAAAAAGGTGGTGGATCAAACCTCCAAATTTAGTCGATATAATAGCGATAATTGGGAATGGGATGAGTGCATACAGCGTAAGTCTAAGACTAATGTTCACCATCATGCCCAAAGAAGCAATGCCGAGAATAAAAACGTCAATGAGGATAATAAAACCAAACCCAAGCGCCATCCTTACTGCATTGATATCATTTACCGCATGGGCCATGAGATCACCGGTCTTTTGTTGATCATAATAGGAAAAATCAAGCGTGAGTAAATGTTCATAAAAATCAGTCCTCAAGGAACGTTCAATACGGCGCGACGAACCGATTATTAGGTATCGCCAGAAGAAACGACCTATGGCAATACCTATGGCAATCAGCATGATTAAAAAGAAATAAAACCCAAGGTCTGATAGATCCGCAATACCAGTAGCAAGGTCATCGACCGCCCATTTTAGAACGCGCGGGATAATGAGCTGTAGTAAATCGATTACAATAAGTGCCAGCACACCAAATAGAAAGTGAAATTTGTATTGAACAAGATACTTTTTAAGCTTAAGCAATTCACGCATTCGAAAAGTATATACAGAATGGATTTATTTTCAATCATTTCGTCTGATTCAGGCAGAGACGGCTACATCATAAAGGAACTTCTCGATGCCCCCGCACTTTTGCAAAAGACGCCCGATTCATCGGGCATTGAACTAATGATGTTCATTGTCCGACTCCACCCTCGTCATTCCCTGGCTTATTTGGTTTTCTTGCTTCTTGTTTCTTACTTCTTACTTCCTACTTCTTACTTCCTACTTCCTACTTCTTACTTCTTGCTTCTTACCTCTTACTTCCTACTTCTCACTTCTTGCCTCTTATCCCTTATCTTCGTGTCTATGGAGTGCAGTAGCTTGTTGGAGTGTAACGAAAATCCCGTTCTGTCGGGGCTACTGCATGCATCCTGAATCAAGTTCAGGACCAGCCGTTGCACTCCATCTAATCTCTCCACCCTATTTCTTTTATTGAATTATCCGTGATTTTAGATATAATAAAAAATCATGACAAAATATGATGTGGTCATTATCGGTGCCGGACCTATTGGTTCTTATACAGCATACCTTTTAGCTGATAAAGGCTTTACGGTTTGTCTGCTCGATGAGAAGGCTGAAATCGGCAAAGATGTCATATGTGCAGGTGTAATTGGTAAAGAAGCCTTTACGCGTTTTGATCTACCGAGCAAGTCAATCCTGTCACGCATAGATTCTGCAACTTTCATTTCACCATCAAAGACAAAACTTGAATACAACCCTAAAGAGGTATTTGCCTATATCGTAGACCGCGAAATATTTGATCGTGGTATACTCAAATCAGCCCAGCATGTCGGGGTTGATTTGCATCTCAAACAACGAGTTACCGGTATCGGAAAGAAATCATCTGGTTTTTATACTCTACTCACAAAAAAAAGAAAATACCGCGCGCGCGTCGTTGTCCTTGCCACGGGAATCGATTATGTACTGAATAAGAAAGCAGGTTTGGGTAAACCTGCTCAGTTTTTGTATGGTTCACAAATCGAATTGCCTATATCATTTTCAAAATCAAATGTTGAAATCCATATTGGAACCGGTTTTGCACCCGGGTCATTCGGCTGGGTCATACCAGCCGGTGCAAATATCTCAAGAATCGGGATTCTCCTGAATCGAAAGACCAAACCGTGGCTAAAGAAAATGCTCGAGCATAGACTAAATATTTCAGTTGCCAAACTACGTGATGAAGAGTTAAAAACCAAGCCGATCGCATTTGGTCCTATCAAACCTAGTGTCAAAGATAATATCCTTGCGGTTGGAGAAGCTGCCGGACAAATAAAGACAACCACTGGCGGCGGAATATTCTTCGGGCTCCTCTGTTCGGAAATCGCCGTGGAAAAAATCACCAACACCTTACGCAATAGCGCCAGCCTTTCAGACTATGAAACCACCTGGCGCAGCATACTGGCGTCGGATCTCGATATCGGTATCGCCTTGAGAAAAACAGCTGCAAAACTCAGTGATGAAGACATTGAAAAACTTTTCCGATTTGTAAAGAAGAATCGCTTTTGGGTAAATTCCCTAATGCCGCGTATAAATTTTGACTACCACTCAAATTTAGTATTCTTTTGTATACAGAGTTTCGGCGCATTACTGAAATTGGAGGAAAAGTAGACCGTGTTCTTATGGTTCAGAATCGCTCTTGTCAAGTTTGGCTATTTCCTTTTCAATATCCCACCCTTTGTTTTTCTTTGGATGTTTGAATGGATGACCGTACATCCATTTCTCAGGTGGCTAACCCGGAAATATTTACCAGAAGCAGGAAAAGAGTTCGGATTCAAACACCAAAAGTCAAACCTGTATTCTGAATTTGGGTTGATGGATGGTACAATAGATGGACACCGAGTAGTTGTGAAACCCGACGCGGCGAGTATCTCGGTCTTTTTCCTTACCGATAAACAAATAGACTTTGCGCAATACAAACCCCAGACGCGTCCGATCAAAGAAATGCCGGATTTTGACACACCAGACAGTGACTTCAACCTTATCTTCAAAACCCGCCGGGCAAGTCGCGAAGTACAGGCAGGATTATCGCAATACCCTGAGGCGCTTTATGCTATTGTAGATTTCTTCTCAAAATGGATGATCCCCTTGAATTCTATTAGACTGGATTCAGCAGGTTTTAACATCATATTGCGTTATGGAGATCCATTCTCTCTTTATATCCCGCCCTTTATAATAAAACGCATAATCCCGGATATGATAGAAGTCATCAAACAAATCGAAAAAGCACTCCGTAGCACAAAAGAATAGTCATCAGGTAATTAAGTAACTAAGTAATTGGGTAATTTAGTTATTGAGTTTACACAGTAAACTTAGATTCAAACAGATTATTTCCTTCGGAAATTTGATTCAAACGGATAATCTCGGATTCAAACGGATTATTATGGATGCATACAGATAAAAGACCGATACCGGAAATAAAAATATATCGTCCGTCCCGCTGTTCTAATGAACTACCCCGCTGTTTATCACTACGGGACAGGCGGGATAAATTTAGTCCGTTATTATCGTTTTTTTACGAGTACGAAAAACGAATTACGAATACGGTTCCCATCTTTGGTTTCTTTGTGTCTTACATCTTGCCTCTTGCTTCTTACCTCTTACTTCTTACCTCTCACTTCTTACCTCTTGCTTCTTGTTTCTTACCTCTTACTTCTTACCTCTTACTTCCTACTTCTCACTTCTTGCCTCTTATCCCTTATCTTCGTGTCTACGGAGTGCAGTAGCTTGCTACTGCATGCAACGGCAAGCCGTTGCACTCCATTTACTTTCCAATCCTTTAGGATTCCAACACGTAGTCATTCCCTGGTTTATTTGGTTTTCTTGCTTCTTGTTTCCTACTTCTTACTTCTTATTTCTTGCCTCTTTTTCCCTTATCTTCGTGTCTACGGAGTGCAGTAGCTTGCTACTGCATGCAACGGCAAGCCGTTGCACT
>JAUWCU010000149.1 GCA_030609135.1 Candidatus Stahliibacteriota bacterium
CTATTAAGCAATGGTGAAAACACAATGTTCATTAGTTGTCTAACCTGCTGAGGAGAATTCATTTGTTATTATTTACATCATGAAGCGTGAATCAAATTTTCGAATTCTTTTATAATTGTAAGAAATTTTAATGCTTAAAAATACATTTCTCCATATCCCCGGTATTGGGGGCATTACTGAGCGACGGTTTTGGGAATCAGGAGTTCACTGTTGGGAAGATTTCACGCCAAAGTCCTCAATTCGTTTATCTAAATCCAAGAGTGATACTATTACCGCATACATTGAAGAATCTCATCAGAATATTGAATCTAATAACCCAAATTATTTTTCAGATCTATTGTCGAGTAACCTCCAATGGAGGTTTTTCCCTGAATTCAGAAAGTCAACTGTTTATCTGGATATTGAAACAACCGGATTGGAAAGATGGGAAAATGAAATAACGACTATTGTTCTATATGACGGCAATTCAATAAACTACTATGTCAATGGTCATAACCTTGACGATTTTCTTAACCAAATCGACCAATATAATGTAATTGTGACTTACAACGGAAAATGTTTTGACGTTCCGTTTATTGAAAACTATTTTGGCATTAAATTGGATCACGCCCATATTGATTTGAGATATATTCTTGCGAGCTTAGGTTACAAAGGCGGCCTGAAAGAATGCGAGTCTCAGTTGGAAATTGACCGAGGAGATCTAAAAGATATCGATGGTTTTTTCGCACCCCTCCTTTGGTACGATTACAAAAAAAATAGAAATGAAAAGGCACTGGAAACCTTGTTGGCATATAATATTCAAGATGTTTTGAACTTGGAAAATTTGATGGTGATTGCATATAATTTAAAAATCAAGGATACACCGTTTTATGGAAACCAGTTGCCGGATCCAGTTTTACCAGAAATACTATTTGATGTTGATATAAAAACTGTGGAAAGAATAAAGAATGACATGCGGGCTGATTGGGTATTTGAATATCTTTCGAATCCAAGCAACTTTACAAACGATTACGATGGGGGAAAAGATAAAGATAGTTCATCGTTAAATACGAGCGCAAATTTTGAGGTTGAAAAAATGAGAACAAAAGCACAGGTCAAAAAGTTAGATGTGTTGGAGGAGTGGAAATATACAGAAGAGTGGCTAAACAAAAAATTTGGGGAAGACTATGATGATGAAAAGGATAAGATACGCAAGGCTTTACAATCTCAATCTATAGAGGCCTCCAGCAGTATTCGTTTTTATATTGAATATAATGGCCCAATGTTAGCGCCGGTTCAGAGGCATATTAATCGCTTCATCGACATGGTAAATGAGGGGCAATTCGACAAAACCAAAGACTCTCAGGAGAAGTGGGAATTCATTAATCGGATTGTATCATTTCCTTATGATTTTAATAATTTGTTTCGCACCAACGATGAGGACATGGATAAGATGCATGCTTATAACTATCATAAAGCCCCGGAACAAATTGTAAAGATCATAGATAATATTGATAAAAAGCGACGCGAAGCAAAAGAGGTCTTAGATGCTTTGGTAAGGCAACTAAGCGATATAGCAAAACAGGAAGAACAAGAAGAACAGGAAAATATATGCCAGGAACATCTAAAGGAACGTTCGAATTATGTGCGTAAGCAGTCACAGATCGAAATGACACATTCAAAAGTGCGGGAGGGTATTGTCTATGTTTTGACTAACGACTTGATGCCTGGTTTGGTCAAGATCGGTTTTACGGCAGGCAACCCTGACAAACGTGCCGCCTATGTAAGTGAACAGTACTCTTTACCCAGTCCCTTTTTGGTTGCAGGATATGTTCGTACAACAGATCCGTATATAGTTGAACAGCGTATTCACGCTGAATTAGCTGATCGTCGCGTCAGTGGTGAGTTTTTCAAGATGGATGCAAATGATGCTCTAGATGTTATTCGCAAGTATTCAATCACATAGGGGAACGTATTCAATTTTTAAACTTGTAAGGACTATGGGAACGTTCATAGTATTAATATTTCGACTTCGAGGTTGACTATCTGCCGGAAAACGACCGTGTTCGATACACAATTTCACCAGATGCCAGAAAAGAAGTCCGAAAGCGCCTGCTAAAACTAAACCACGAAATCCACGAACAGGAAGTCAAAGCTGGCCTGCACATAAAAGGAAAAACCAAAAAGAAACAAAAAGCCGATGCATCAGAACAAATGAAGTTATTTTAAAAAACGCACAAATTATAAAAAAATCAACATTTACTCGTCAACTGCTTTTAAATTTGATATTAGACGGAAACTAATACATTAGGTTTTTAGGAAATCGAAATAAATGGATAATGCACAGATAATTGAACAACTCGAAAAGTATAAGGCATCTTTACTCGAAGATGTTGTTGATGCATATGCTGAAAGAGGGACACGATTTGGGAGAGAACGTCTATCGAGTTGGAAAAATGGATTTAATAGATTCCTTGATGAGCATTTGAAAGGTGAGTCTGATAACTTGTCAAGAAAACTGCATAAAATTATACTGGTTAAACGAAGTGAATCAGATTTAGATACATTCTGGAGAGAAGACGGAGAAATAATAATATCATTTATAGATTCATTGGTTATCGACATCAAATCGGACAATTATATTTCTAAATCAACTACGAATACTGGTGTTGTTAATGCAGATATAAAGCACAATAAAATGAACAGCGTCTATATCGGGCATGGTAGAAGTAAGTTATGGGCAAGAGTTCAGGTATTTCTTGAAAAAGAACAAGGTTTAACTGTTGTTTCTTATGAGTCAGAATCAAGGGTTAGCCAATCTATCATTTCAATTCTGGAAGAAATGTTGGAAGTTTCTTCATTCGCTGTTCTTATTTTGACTGCGGAAGATGAGACTGGGGATGGTTCGTATAGAGCAAGACAAAATGTCGTACACGAAGCAGGGCTTTTTCAAGGACGTCTCGGGTTCAAAAAAGTGGTCTTGCTCGTACAAAAGGGCTTAGAGAATTTCACGAATGTAGATGGGCTTCAATATATACCATTTTCAAACGAAAATATTGAGCAGTCATTTTATGAATTACAAAGAGTTCTTAGGAGAGAAAGCGTTGTCAAGACCGAACGTGATAGGACTACCCATCGCTGAGCAACCCCCAGTCGGGTAGAATACCGCGTGCTTAACCCTATGTGCCGCAAATAGGTAAAAAAATGTATCCGTATAATAATATTATATGTAAAACTAAATTTGAGGATTTTATGTAATGGTTACTTATCCTGTGCATGTACAGAAAAAAACGTACCGTGGCAAAAAAGACAAATTGAAACAAGAGGCGAGTGAATATAATCGCCTCGCAGGCGAGCTTGAATCATATATCAATAAAAAAGTTGCGGAAAGTGATGAATATGAACTTATAATTATATATGATTCCATAGCAGCCAGTCTACACCTCCCTTTAGATTTAGTGCGCGAGATTTTGTATTCTGTGGATGGTGGAGATAACGGCATTACAGTCCGTAAGCAAAAGGTAAGATCATAAGTGGAATCTATGGGTCGGGATAGAGGTGCGGCCGCGCACACCAGCGACAAACATAGCTTGCTGCTCAACCGCGCCCCGATAACAAGCTGATTCTGGACAGTTGCTCGAACCGTATAAGAATAATGATGTAGCTATGACTGAAATAAGAAGACAGTGGCAAATTTATGAATTACTCTCCAGCAGACTGCTGCACTGCCACACCAGATGGGTTGATAACTATCGGGTTTTTCTTTCGTTCAACGCGATACTGCTTCCGGGGAATACAGCTATATTGGGATTTGCGATGAAAGAGTCGCAATATGGATTATTCTCCTTCATGATACTTTTTCTATCAATAATGGGCATCATTGCTACCGTTTGCGGGATATACCTTATGAGGCGGATTCAAATTGATACAGATCTCCGCCATAACCAGCTAAAAAGATTGGAGGTCGAACTAACATGGCTACCAGTTAAACCATTCACGGAAGGTTTCACACTTTTTCATGAAAAACAGGATGTTAAGGACAAAAATGGAAATGTAGTTTTTGAAAAAAAGAACCTCCAGAAAAGAAACTTGCCTGCTTCTATTGCTTATGAAACGATTAGTTGGTCAATTGTAGTTTTCTATTTCGCGCTAATGACAATAACTGCCATTTGGAATTATTGAAAACAGTGAATCTATGGGACAACATTACGCATTGAGATTATTAGTTGGGTAGGTTGGGTTGAGGAACGAAACCCAACAATAATGACTGCTTGTGGACATTGCCGGAGGGGGACCTGGACTTTTCCAAACGCTGGCAGTTGATAAAGAGTTATTTCAGCAGAAAGTGTGATGACAAATATAAGCACACCCCTTCTGCATCAAGACAAAAGAAGAAAGAACAGGCTGTTTGGCAACGTCGATTTTGGGAACCTCTTATTCGAGACGAAAGAGATTTTGCCAGGGGGGACAAACGGGGTTGAATTTAGGCGTTTCTTTTGGTGAAAGGCTCGGTATCAAACCTTGATCAACCCATTAGTGGAAGCAGAACGCCCTCTCGAAAACTGAAGGCATTTGCACTTTCAACGAGGCCATCCGTGGCATTCTGCACCTGCGCGAACTTCACAAACAAATGGACGAAACGGTTCAAAAAGCTTATGGCTGGCAGGATATAGATCTTGCTCATGATTTTTACGAAGTGGATTATCTGCCGGAAAATGACCGTGTACGATACACAATCTCACCTGATGCCAGAAAAGAAGTTCTAAAGCGCCTGCTAAAACTAAACCACGAAATCCATGAACAGGAAGTCAAGGCGGGCCTGCACATAAAAGGAAAAACCAAAAAGAAACAAGCCGATGCGCCAGGACAGATAAAGTTGTTTTAAAAACACATAATTTGTTTTTTTATCTTAATTTGGGAGGAAACTTAGGGCCCTTTAGTTTTGCAGTTTAGAAACCTTCGGGGTCGCCTATTCTTGACATTGTTCCCAAACCTACCGGGTAAGGAACCTCAGATTAAGTCCTAACAGCATTAAGGCAGTTTTTAGTAGACTTGACCGGAGTATTTTCCCCTTCGGGATAATCATT
>JAUWCU010000067.1 GCA_030609135.1 Candidatus Stahliibacteriota bacterium
GTGTAAACTTCAGGTTTTTACGCGTATCAAAATGATTGCTGCCAAATACGGCTATTCAGTAATCGAAGGATCCAATAAATCGGATTTGTCTGATTACCGACCCGGCATCAGGGCTTTGAAAAAACTGAAAATCAAGTCGCCCTTTATCGAAGCCGGGATAACCAAACAGGAAATACGGATATTAGCGAAAAAACTACACCTGCCTAATTGGAACAAACCGTCAACGGCTTGCTTGGCATCGAGGATCCCTTATGGAAGAATAATCAATAAGCCTACCCTTCAAAGGATCGGTAAAGCTGAAATCTATCTAAGTAGACTTAAGCTGTCCCAGATTCGTGTCCGTGACCACTTTCCTGTCGCGTGCATTGAAGTGTATTCCAGTGAATTTAATGTCGTACTAAAAAACCGCAAAAAAATTGTACGATATTTTAAAAAACTCGGTTATAAATATACGGTCCTCGATCTTGCTGGTTTTCAAACCGGTAGTCTGAATAAATAAAATGAAAACCCCAAAAGAACTTGCTAAAGCACTTCTGAAAGTCGGGTTTTTTGGCTTTGGCGGCGGTATCGGAATGCTCGCCATTTTGCGCGCAGAATGTGTCAAAAAGAAAAAATTAGTGACTGACGACGATCTATGCACTGCCGTTGCCATGGGACAAATGTTACCTGGCCCATTTATCACGAACTACTGTGAATATATAGGTTACCATCTTTTTGGGCTGAAAGGAGCCATGCTTGCTGCGGCTGCCATACTTCTACCTTCTTTTGTCCTCATGTTAGTCCTTTCGTGGTTTTACCTTACCTATCAATCACTCCCTGGTGTCACTTTAATCTTCAAGGGGATTGGTGCAGTAATGACTTCAATTATTCTCTGGGCTGCTTATGACATGGGCCGGGTTTTGATAAAAGACATCAAAGGCATTATTATTTTCGCCTTTGCCTTAATTCTCTTTCTTGTAAAATTCGATCCGATCCTCACTGTCCTTATCTGTGGTTTTCTCAGGGTGGGGTTAGACCATATTAAAACTACCAAACAATGTCTTCTCGCGATACCTTTATTTGTGTTCCAGGGGAAAAAAGCAATCACTTTGGCAGCAATATTCCTCAAGATCGGTGCGATTATATTTGGTGGTGGCTATGCAGCAATACCTTTTATCAAAAACGAAGTCTGCAATACAAGAACCTGGCTTACCCCTCAGGAATTTCTTGATGGCATAGCACTGGGACAAATGACACCAGGCCCGGTCGCGATCACGGCAACATTTGTAGGTTTCAAAGTCATGGGCATCCCTGGCGCCATCATTGCAACGCTCAGTATTTTCTTGCCTTCTTTTATTATGCTTATGATTCTGGTGAAAATATACAAAAAAGTCGGTAATAATAGATATGTAATGTCATTTTTCAATGGCATAAAATCTGCGGTTGTGGCTATTTTATTGTCCACTGGTATTCTTTTTGCTTCGCTGAACTGGCTCAATATTCCGTATGGAATATTCGGGGTTATTGTTTTGATTATTCTTCTGTTGATAAAAATTGAACCTATTTTTTTAATTTTAGGTGGCGCGATATTTAGTTTGATTATCGGCTGATTCAGTACAGAACCCGGTAGATTTTAACCGGGTCTTCTTTCCCCTTCACTTTAATAAACATGGACTCAGAAAATTTATAGGGAACCTTGGTTTCTTTGAATACATCTTCCGATATGATTATTTCGCCACCACTAGCTACTTCCTGAAGTCTATTCGCAATATTAACTGCGCCACCGATGACCGTGTAATCCAGACGGACATTGGCTCCTATGTTCCCAACCACCACCTCACCGGTGTTGATGCCAATGCCGACTTTCATCATTTCGCGGTCTTTTCTGTTTCTCTGCTCGCTCATTTCAAACATGGACTTCTGAATTTCCACGGCGGCGTGGATCGATCGATCAGTATCATCATCATGAACAATGGGCGCGCCAAAAACTCCCATTATAGAATCGCCGATGAACTTATCAACCGTCCCCTCATACTTGAAAATGACCCTGGTCATGATCGTAAGCACTTCATTGAGCAACATGACAACTCTTTCAGCAGGTAAACGTTCGGTAAGTGGTGTGAAACCTCTTATATCGGCAAAAAGGACTGTAACCTTACGCCTGCTCCCTTGTAGTGTTTCGATATATTGATCCGGGTTCTTGAAGATTTCTTCAGCCACCTGCCGCGATACATATCTGCGAAACGCATCCTTGATTTGTTCTTTCTCCCTCAGGCTATCAGTCATTTGGTTAAAGGCAGTCGTCAAATCACCTATTTCATCATCAGCTCTTCTTTTCAGTGTTAGACTCAAATCCCCCTTTGTAACCGCTTTAACCCCATTAAGGAGTTCGTGAATTGAACCAGTAAAATATCTTGAAAGCAACATGGCGCCGAGCGTACCGAGGAGTAACCCCGTTACCGAAATAACTATAAGGACAACCTGCATAGCATTGGTCGTGTCGATTATCCTTTCCATATCAAGCCCCACATTAACCTTACCGATCTCCCTTTGCCCGACTAACACAATCGGTCGAGTTACGTGGTATACATTGTGCGGTTTAATAATCACGTCCGCCGGACGGCCAATCAGCGCCATCTCATTATGCGCACGAATAACACTGTTACTGTCTGTAATATACGCATAGCGCACGCCTTCATTCTTGACTGCATCAATTACTAAACGCATCAAATATAGGTCATCTTTTGCAATCAGTAGATCTTCGGCATTTAAAGCAATAAGCTTTGCCAGAATTTCACCCTGGAGCCTTATTTCGTGAGTCAAAGATTTTCTAACCCGATATAGAGTGAACCAGAAGATAACACTCGTTATCACCAGCATAAGGAGAAACATCAGGATGCTGAATTTTACTCTTATAGGAATCCGCATAGGCTGAGTAAAAGAATAACCTATTTTCATACGATGTCAACAAAAAACACACGGAAATCAGACCTTATTGTCATTGACAGTGCACCATTTTTAGATATAATTTTGATTGAGGCGGCGTAGCTCAGCTGGCAGAGCAGGAGAATCATAATCTCTGTGTCGGGGGTTCAAATCCCTCCGCCGCTACTATACTTATGACACAAATTAACGAATATCTTAATAAGACTGCAATCCTTGGGGACCATGTAAATGAAGTCTCACAATTACTAAACGAGAACAATGATAATATACAAAAGCTCACTCGGGAAATGGAAGTTCTCTTTGCCCTTTTCTCGCGGGGTGACGAACTAATAAAGATTATTCAGAATTACTCCAAGAGTCTACAAAAGGATATTCTTATTTTAAAGGACTCGTACACGCAATACGAGGACACCATGGAGGAAACTAACGACCGGCTGGTGAGCCTCAGTGAATTTCTGAAGTCTTTGATCAATATGCTGCAGCAAATCCAGAATAACGCAGGCATCTTTGTCAAATCAGCTCAATCACTGGCTAACCTTTCCAAGAATATAGAAATACGCGCCCACCACGCGAACAAAGAAGGTAAGGGATTAGCAATTATCGCTAAAGAGTGCCGCTCGCTTGCTCGGCTTGCCCAAGTTCCATTTCAGGATTTCAGCACTTTACTGAACAACCTTGAACAAATTGCCAGCCCAGTAATTGAAGAACTCAGTAAGACAATCGTATTCTCGTCGCGGGCACGCACTTTACTGAAACAATCGTTCGAATCCCTAAAGACGATTGATGACACAACTGTATCACTGCAGAATATAATCACCCAACTGGAAGAAAACAGCCTCGTTAACCAAGGACTAAAAGCCAGCGTATCCGAAGGGTTAAATGTTCTAAAGGACCAACTTCTCATATCGATGAATACGATCGATGACATCTCAATTCACTGCACACAAATCAGTTCTTTAGCCCAAACCTTGAATGCACTGAGCGAAATTTCCTCATCAGTTAAAAAACAAGCTTCAAATAACGTTGAAAGTTCAAGCATATCATGTATTGAACAACAGTATAACTTTTTTATACAAGAAAATATAAAAAACATAGGGAAGTTCTCAACCGGCAAACAGGCACCACTGTTCCCGCATAAAATATACCAAAGTATTGGCAATATGACCAGTCAAATAGTGGAACTCTATAACTCAGTAAAAGAAATTCATGAATATAAAGAGACCCTGGGTACGGATATGGCAGAAGTCGTTGATTTGGGCAAGCAGATTGAGAATTTCCTGGATGAAATACAGAGTATTTATGAACGCCTGAACGACTTGGGTAAAAATTTGAGTTCTAAGATCGAAAAAATCGAGGTGCTTGTCTCTTCAACCGGCAAAATTTTCAATAAGATCAAAACCCTGTCTGTATTCGCGAAAATTGAAGAGGGCAGAAGTTCAAAATACCAGGACATTATCTTACCTATTGTGAATGAGTTTGTTCAGCTTGAGGCAGAAACCGAACGAGCATTCGCCAGCATCGTTCCACAACTGACAATGGTAAAAAAGGATGCTGGTGTTCTAAGTAAAGAAAGGATGTTGATACGTCCAGAAAAGATCAAGCCGCCGGATTATTCAAAAATAAAAATATTCCTCGACGACATCAGCCGTGTTTTTGGTGAAGAAAAAGAACAAACCGAAGAAATCTCGAAAATCATCACCAGCCTGGATAAAGAAAACACAACGCTTGGTAATGCGTGGCAGAACTACGAAGAGGTTATTGAACAAATTTCCAAAATAGGGAGTTCATTCAATCGGTTATTCGTCCGCAAAAAAGGTGAAGCGCCAGCTTATATCAAAGCAAAGAAAATATTAACGGTTAACTTGCCTAGCGATCCTTTAACCCTAAAACCAGACGTGAAGACTGATGTCAATTCTCACCGGGTAATTTATAACTACTCATCTGGGCTGTTTCAATTCGGCGATGGGGCGGATATAATCCCTGGGCTCTGCCAAGATTACTCGGTATCACAAGATGGTCGAGAATATACCTTCCGGCTGCGCGAAAACATAAAATATCAGAATGGCAGACCAATTACGGTTGAGGATATCAGGAAATCAATTATAAAGGCTCTTGAGGGACCGAATCGTAGTCTCTTTTATATGATTACAGGTGCTGAAGAATTCGCTGAAACCAAACAAAGAACCGCACTCGGGATTAAGATAATTGATAATTCTACTCTAAAACTCAGTTTAGAATACCCTTTTCTTCCGATTCTTGCTAACCTGGCATGTAATATCGCTGACCCATACTTAGATGACGATTTGCCGATTGGTGCGGGACCTTTCAAATTAATCGCCTGGGAAAAAGGAGATAGAATTATCCTCCAGGCTAATGACTATTATTTCGAGGGGAGACCAACTGTAGATGAACTTGACTTTCTCGTTATTAAGGACGAAAATGTGGCGTATGAACTCTTTAAAAACCGCGCACTATCGATTTTTCAACCTACTGGTGATGCGTTAAAGCGAATGAGGGTTGAAATGCCAAAATCACTCTACACCCTTCCTGAGCTCGGAATACAATATCTGTGCATTAACTGTCAGAAAGAACCGTTTGATAACAAACAAGTCAGACAAGCTCTCGCTCATGCCATTAACACGAGTGAATTTGTAAATAAATTTCTCAAAGGTTCTGCAATAGGGGCAAAAGGTGTTTTCCCACCCTCAATGGATGTCTTTAATCACCGTTTGGAAGGCTATAGATTTGATCCGGCGAGAAGCAAGAAACTGCTGAGCGAAGCCGGCTTTCCCAATGGTTTGCCCAGCATATATGCGCTCGATATAAGTGATACACCAGCCGCAATAGAACGGGCTGAGTTCATCAAAACGAGCCTCATGGCGATTGGCTTGCGCATCGATATAAACCCCATGCCGTGGCAGAGTTTGATTGAAAGAACTTATGCATGTGAATCCACACTTTCTTTTCGAGGTTGGGTTAGTGATAATGGTGACCCTGATAATTTTGTGTATCCGTTGTTCCATTCGGCATCACATGGCAGGTCAGGTAACACATTTTTCTTCTCCTCCTCTGAAATTGACCATGATATCGATCAAGCACGTAAAATACGCAATTTGAACCAAAGAATTACTTTGTACCGACAGATTGAGGAAAAAATACTAAATGAAGCGCCCGGTGTCTTTCTCTTTCACAGACTTCAAAATCTCGCGGTACAACCGGATATTTTAGGAATTAAACCACATCCCCTGGGGTTGGTGAGGACAAAATATGTTTGTCCCTTAGGAAAACAGCGGTCAGTTCCAGGCCAACCCGTTAATCGGGAGGAAAGCATTGCTAATATGGTTTACGCTAAACCATAGGGGGTAAAATGGCAAAGAAAGATGACATCGATATTTTAGCTGATCTTGAGGAAAAACTGGGAAAACTCGAACAAGCTGAAAACGACCTTGATGCAAAGAAAAAAGAACTTAAAGGAATGGAGGATAAGATCGCCGACGCATATTCGTCTCAGATGGAAATAACCGGCGAGCTTGAGGACATTAAAAAGAGTGTTGAAAGCCTTAAAAAAGAAGAAAAAACGCTTAAGGAATCCGTAAAGTCGATTGGCAAAGATACCAAGAAGATCGAATTAACCCAAAAAGATATTAATAAACTCTCGGCAGAAAAAGAAAAATTGGATAAGAACTTAAAGGATTTAAGAAAAGACATTGACCGGCTCAGCGGAGAAAAAGACAAGTTTGATGGTCAGATAAAAGAGATGAAAAGCCGCCATGCCTCAATATTTAAGGAGCTCAATAGCGCAGAAAAAGAACTTGCGAAGACTCAAAAAGGTCAGAATGACCAGGAAAGACAATACAATAGCATCAAAGTGAAAACTGAAGAGTTGAAAACCGAATACCAGGAAATCGAACAGACCCTACGCAATGCGCTTGCTGACCTTCGGATTACAGAAAAAGACTTGAAAATAATGAATGAAGAGAAAAATACCCTTGGCAAAAAACTGGATACTGTGAAAAAAAGCCGTGAGAAAGAAGAACAACAATATGAGAAACTCGGCGTCGAAGTTGAGTCGCTAACTGAAACAAAGGAGCAATACGAGAAGGCAATCGAGAATATGAAAATAGAAGAGCCAGAATTAACCTCCCAAATTGCTACGATGAAGACCGAACTCCAAGAAAATACTGAAGCCCTTAAGCAACTCACCAAAGACGTCAGTAACTTGACCGCGGAAAAGCAAAGCCTTGAGAAAGACAACGAGGAATTATTGGAACTCAATAAAGAACACGATAAGGTGGCAGAAGAATTGAAGAATATGAAGGAGGAAGAAGCTGAACTCGTCTCAAATATTTCTCAGTTTCAGCTGGAGTTTGGAACCATGGAAACATCCTTTAAGGAACTCGACGATAAATACAAAGGTATGAAGAAGGAAAACACCACCTTAGAAAAAGAACTAATCAAGAACCAAAAAGAATTCGACCAGGTAAGCACCAAACTAGATGCCGTCCGCGAACAATACGACGAATTGAAACCACAGGTCGCCGAACTAACAGAAAAAGAAAAAGAATTAAGGAAAATAGAACCCGAGTACAAAAAAATAAAAGAAGACTTTAATCGCCGAAAACGGGAAGCTCAAGAACTAGGTGAATCAATCGAGCTTGAGAAAAAGAAAATTGCCGAGCTTAAACCAGAAGCCGACAAATACGAAGCAATCAACAAGGAGCTCCAAGAGAAAAAGACCGAATTAACAAAGGTCGCTGAAGACCTCGAAGAAAAAGAAGCCAAGTTAAAGGAAGTCGAAGGTGATTATCAAGAAATAACATCTTCGTTACCCAAGATGAAAGAAGAGTACGAGGATATCAAATTAGCAGTTGAACAAGACGAAAAGGTCAAGCAACTGCTCGACACCCGCAAAAAAGAATTGTCTCTTATCGAAGGGAAAATCACAGAAAGAGAAGAAAGGGTAAACAACCTTACGGAAAAATTAGAATTTCTGAAGAAAGAAGAGGAAACATCAGCTGCAGAACTAAAGAAGGAAACAAAAGATCTTCTTAAAGAACGTGACAAATACAAAATCGAAATCGATAAAATGGTAAAAAATGTCGATGAGCTAAAGGGTAATGTGGGTGACCTAAAAATAAAACGTTCTGAGGCCGAGGGACGAATAGAAAAGGCTAAAGTCATCGAGGCCGACATGATATCCAAGCTGGATAAGAGACGACAGGAGCTTGTCAATATCAATCAGGAGATAGAGGGTAAAAAAGTAGAACTCAAAGAGGAGCTTAGAGAAACCAAACAAGAACTCACTGAACTACAGAGGAAGAAAAAAGAGGCTGTTACATTGGTGGCAAAGCTGGACTCAATGAAGACTAATATCGTCAAACTAAATGGCGAGAAGGAGAAGCTCGATAAAGATATTGCCGCCAAGAAAAAAGAACTAGAAAAAATAAAAGTATTTATTGCAAGGCTGCGTGAAGCACAAGTGAGCTCGGCTAAGAATTCTGGCAAGAACGACAAAAAACACCAGATTTCATTTTAGCAACCTGCTTGACTGGAATGCAAATCTAGAGGACACTGGTACCTTGCCTAAATAAATTAAGCTATGAAGATAGTATATATAATTGTCGGCTGCGTGGTATGTGCCCTGAGTTATGCGGCATTTCTAATTCCGCACCAAATCGTCCCTGGTGGTGTAACCGGGATTGCCATGCTTTTGCACTTCTTATACGGCTTGCCAGTAGGTATTGTCACAATAATTTTAAATATCCCTCTTTTCCTCATCGCCTTCAAAGTTCTAGGGGTTCGTTTTGGGGCAAAATCAGTTGTCGCTATCTTTATCACATATATCCTAGTTGACTTTTTCACTTATACACTCAAGATAACCACGCCGACCGACAATGTAATACTCGGTGCTCTCTATGGAGGATTACTTTTGGGACTCGGCTTAGGCCTTGTTTTTCGCGGCGGAGCAAGTACCGGCGGCACTGACATTGTCGGACAAATTCTCACGAGATACACCAATTTATCAATTGGAATGTGGATAATGATCGTCGATTTCGTAGTTATAACCCTGGCCGGTGCCGTCACCGGCTCCATTGAATTGGCGCTGTTAGGGTATCTTGCTTTGTTTCTCTCGTCCAAGGTTATTGATCTTGTGCTTGAAGGCATGAATTACGCGCGCGCCGTCTTCATAATCAGTGCTGAACACGAGAAGCTCACTGATGAAATATACAAAAAGATGAAACGGGGCGTTACAATCCTCGATGGATACTCACCATACACAAAAGAAAAGAAACCGGTTATCATGTGCGTCATTACCAAAAAAGAAACCCACAGCTTCAAATCATTAATCAAAGGGATCGATGATAAAGCCTTCGTGATACTAACCGATGTCTTTGAAGTATTGGGTCAGGGATTTAGAAGAAGAACTTAGCTAAATTATAAATCCCAAAATGACAAATAAGAAATGCCCCTGGAGTGCGTCAGCTTGCTGACGCTCAACTATGCAATAGCGAGCTATTGCACTCCAATACAAAATAACCGTTTCTCCGACATTTATCCCGCCTGTCCCGTAGTAGTGGTTTGATTCATCAAACGTTTTAAATACACACGATAAATCCCGCAATTCTATTTGTAGTATTATAATACGGAGCGGGATAAATCGTGTAACTACAATGATTGAAATAACCTAAACAAGGAATAGCAAAACATCTACCCCCTAGAGTGCGTCAGCTTGCTGACGCTCAGCTATGCAATAGCCCCGACAGAACGGGATTTTCATTACACTCCAACAAGCTATTGCACTCCAATACAAAATCGCCGTCTCTCCGATTCACCGTAGTCCACCAAGTTTTGAACAATTACTGTAAATTGTATTTGTTGACAAATATACTCAAATTGTTATAATTTCTGTAACAATGGAAAATTGGATCAAGCAAGGTTCTAATGTAAGGAAACAAGGCGATCTCGACGGAGCAATAGCGTATTTCAGGAAAGCTGTACGTTCAAAGAATAGAAAAGTTAGAATTGAAGGCAGGAGATTACTGGCTGATGTGTATTATTTAAAAGGAGACACAAAAAAGGCACATTACTTCTGCAACCAACTCTTAAAGGAAAATCCGCCTTTAGAAGTGCGTGCTCCGTTAACCCACCTTAAGGCAATCCTTCTTGAAGATAAAGGCAATTTAAGGAAAGCTGAAGATCTTTATCGGAATGCAATGAATCTTTTTGAAAAAATAAACCGAGATTCCTTTGAAATGACCAGGGTACACTTGGGTTTGAATCTCTTCTTCCAAGGAGAAAGAGAAAGAGGAATTCAGTTTTTGACCCAAGGTATTTACGGAAAACGAAAAGGCAGTCGTTTGGCAAAATTCAT
Organism: Candidatus Stahliibacteriota bacterium; assembly: GCA_030609135.1. Classification (GTDB taxonomy): domain Bacteria; phylum Hydrothermota; class Tepidihabitantia; order SM23-42; family SM23-42; genus JAUVZL01. Next base: position 10,298 of record JAUWCU010000067.1, read on the forward strand.
TGCCTTTCTAAATCTTGCTCGAATTCGTGCATTACAAGGTCGCTATCTCGAAGCGAAATGCATATTAGAAAGAGGGAGACACTATATACCTAATGCCTCTTTTTACCATGCGTGGTTTCTGGCTGCTGAGGCTTTTTTAAAGGAGCAAGAAGGTGACAAAAAGGAGGCGGTCAGGATATTTGAAACTGTCTATGATGATTTTGGAATGACAAAGCTACCATTCGTTACTGGGATTATCCACTCTCTCATAAGACTTTATCTTGAACAGGGTGCCATAATTAAGGCAAAAAAGATGTTCCACAGAACACGCAGACGACTCGCGGACACAAAAGATTACTACTCTCAAGCTGTAGACTGCGAAACTGGAGGGCTTATTGACTTTTGCTACCATAGATATAGGAGGAGTCTGGAGATTTTCAGAAAAGTGAGAAAAAAGTACGCGAAAGCACCTTATCCTTTTGAAGAAACAAAAGCCCTTTTTTATCAGTCTTTAATGCTTTTCTATCTCAATCGTCGTCCTCAGTGTTTCAGGCTACTGAAACAAGGTATGAGGAAACTCGCTTTGCTGCGCTATTGGACATTGTTTAATGATGACAACCTATCGCCACTTTTCCGGCTGGCTCATGAGAAAGGAATTTTAATAGAAACAAAGCCAGAAGCTGATTTTCGCTGTACATTATTCGGCAATTTTCTAATGAAGATCGGGGATCGGGAAATAACAGCACAAGATTTCAAAAACAAACAGGCTCTAAAAGTTCTTTATATACTGTTCCTTAACCCTAATAAGCCTATTTGTGTCGATACCTTCTATGAATTTGTTTGGGCTAAAAAATCCATCCAGACTGCTAAAAGAGGTCTTTATGAAGCAGTCTCTTACTGTCGACGTCTTTGTGTGCCATTTGGTGAGTTCATTAGAAGACGAGGAGATGCCTATCAATTTACCGCTTCTGAGAGAATCTTCATAGATACAATGGAATTAGAGAAAAAGTTTCAGGCCGGCCAGGTTCTCGAGAATCTGGGCAAGATCGACGATGCGCTAAGTCATTATTGCAAGGCAATAGATCTTTATAAAGAGGATCTCATAGGTGAATTCTTATATGAACGATTCGCCGAGGAATATCGGGCTTACTTCAAGAGTCTCATCATGAAAATCTTTAACAGAGCCGTGACATTGGCAGCGAAGTTAAAAAAGAGAAGATTACTGCGAGAACTTCTGGAACGAGCATTTGCAATAGATGAAACCGATGAAGCAATAGCAAAAAATTATGTTCATTTATGCCTTTCTAATGAAGAGAATAAAAAGGCAATAGAGATTTTTCGCCATCACAAAACTCAAATGTGGCGTAGGTTCAAATTGAGGCCTTGTTTCAGTATTTGAGCCTTTTTAATACTATTTAAGAATAAACTTACAAATTCCAATAATTTCCTTTAATTTCAAGGTTTTGTGCTATTTCTTTTGAAAAAATTTTGAATTAGCTTTATATCCTTTATCGTAGATGATTTATCAAAAACGTAAGTGGTGGCAATCATCACGCATGAGATAACAGGGTATTTGACCTACTCAAGGAGGAAAAATGAACAAAGTCGGAATCTGGAAAGAATTAAAGAACATTATATTATGTATATCTCTTACGCCTCTATTACTGTTTTCTTCAATTGATTGGTTCACAAAAACGCCGATGCCGACATTGAGGTCTTACATCTGTGCGGGAGTGGTAGACAATAAAATATATGTTTTTGGCGGTGCGAATAGCAGCGGTGTTCTCAATACTGTTGAGATGTACGATCCGACTAGCGACACATGGACAACAAAGACTCCTATGCCAACGGCAAGAAGAATGCCAGCTTGTGGTGTCGTCGATAACAAGATATATGTAATAGGCGGTGAAGCCAGTGGGACAGCATATGGAACTGTGGAGGTATATGATCCTTTAACCGATACCTGGGAGACAAAAGCGACTATGCCAACACCAAGGAGTGGCCATGCTATTGGTGTTGTAAAAGGAAAAATATACGCGATTGGTGGCAACTGCATAGACTGGACCCCGATAACAACCGTTGAAGAGTATGACCCTGCAACAGATTCCTGGCAGACAAAGACCGATATGCCAACGGCGCGTTTCTGGTTAACAGTAGCGGTTACTAATGATAGTCTTTTATATGCAATTGCCGGCGGCGAGGATGATTTCTACGGATTCTCGACAGTAGAGGTTTACGACCCTTTGGCTGACACATGGCAATCTAAGACACCAGTATCTACACCTCGCTTTGGTCCTGTTTCGATAATCATAGATGATACAATCTATGCGATAGGTGGGTTTGACCTTAATACTGCATATGTACCTCTCGATGTAGTTGAAAGATATGAAGAAAGCACTAACACTTGGTTCAGTGATTCACCTGTACCAACTGGAAGATACCTTGGCGCAGGCGCTGAAGTTACAGGAAAGATGTATGTGATTGGTGGTTTTACGAGCTACGCCACTGGTTATTCAGCAGTCAATGAACAAGGCATAGTAATAGTCGGGGTCAAAGAGCATGAATTACAAGCTACAAATCTGCCCGTCCAATTACAGATCCATCCGAATCCATTCGGCAAATCTACAGTCATTAGTTATTCGTCATTAGTCATTAATAACCAATTACCAGTAACCAATGACTTACAATACCCAGCATTGCGAATCTATGACGTGAGCGGTCGAATAATCAGATCTTTTAATCTGGCTTCTTGCCTCTTGCTTCCTGCCTCTGTCATCTTCTGGGACGGTACTGACCAACTTGACCGTCCGGTTCCGGCTGGTGTCTACATTGTACGCTTAACAACATCAGGGCAAACATATACTGAAAAGGTGATACTATTGAAATAGAATAGTCGTACTCGTCCCGCAAAGCGGGATCCTCGATTTACCGATCATTATATGTGTCAATATGAAAAATCGGGATACTTCGTATTCGTAAGAATGTAGTGGTTTGATTTATCAAACATTTCAAATGCACTTGAGAAATCCCGCAATTCTATTTGTAGTATTATAATACGAAGCGGGATAAATCGTGTAACTACAGTGAATGGAATAATCTAAACAAGGAATTGCGATCCACCCCCTGGAGTGCGTCAGCTTGCTGACGCTCACCTACGCAATAGCCCCGACAGAACGGGATTTTCATTACACTCCAACAA
>JAUWCU010000105.1 GCA_030609135.1 Candidatus Stahliibacteriota bacterium
CGGCGTTGTTGCATACATCCAGGTAAGATTACGCGCCGCCTCAGATGAACCATAGTTCGAACTGGAAGAACCAATATCCCAATCCATGAAAACCGCACCATAAAGATCACTCAAGGTCGATGAACCTTCATTTATCAAAACGAACTTCATGATCACAAAATCATTTGCCGTAGCATCATCCCATGCCCAGGTATATTGGTCACAAACCATACCGGCAGGTGTTGGATGACCGGCGTCATCATAACGCGCGGTCGTATACTCATCAAAATTATTCGGCCCGGGCTCATACATCCTGACCATACCATCTGGACTCGCCGTAGTTTCCCAGTCAGTATCATCAGAACCTGACTCATAATAACGGTCTACTACATAACTGGCACTGTTACCCGCAGCAAAAGCACCATAATAAAGGTGACTATTACTGGAAATCGGATAACAGAAACCTACACCCGCAGTCCCTGTCGAACCCATATGACCCAACGCACCGTAACGCGTCACCGTAAACTTGACATTACCACAATCATGCGTGACATAATCAACCCCCAGCATGCCGATAACCAATGAAAAATCGAGCTGCGTATTATAACCACCACTTGCTGTAATACTGAGACCAAAATCAGCTACTGTTCCCACCGGCGTGCTGGCAGCCGCAGTGATATTCCAGGGTGTACCTTCAACCGTATCACCCGGTGCTATTGTGCCCCAATCACCACCAGTAGTATCATTAATCGTTATATACGAAGATGAACACTGCAATGTTCCAACAACATCGTATGCAGTATCTGTTCCCACATTTGTTAAAGTTACAGTAAGATCAACCGTCTCCCCTGGGTCAAGTATCCCATTATTATTACCTAATGAATCATAGACAGTTGTTGTGGTTCGGGTAATGTATATCCCAGAAACAGAGAAGTCTAAGACAATATCGTCGGCAAAAACCTTTGCCGTCTCACTCGCCCCTCAGCAATGATACGTTGAATCGAGTAACGAAATCTGGATCTTCTTGATGGCTGACGGAGTAACCCCGGGTAGATTGGTCAGTTCGTCATCAATATTGAAAGCATAATTATGCCACAGGGAATCTACAGCATCGATAAGATGATGGGTTGAACTATTGTTCCATGGACAACCCGGGCTCCGGGCGCATATCCGCGTTGCACCCAGTAGAGAATTCGAGTCGTTAAGATAAGAAATCAATACACAAGCACCAGTCCACGCACTTGTGTGGTTATCCCAGGCATACAGTTTTGCATTGACTGAAAAGTCAATGTCTGTAGAGGGAATATCAACAACCTGATAGAGCCGTGCATAACCACTCCCAGAACCTTTGTATACATAAGCCTCATAATCTGGATCCGGATCATAAGTAGTGGCTCGATTAATAGTCACATTCGAGCCGGATGTTGCTTGGAGCCAACCAGTACTGAGTGGTTGCTCAAATGCACCATTGGTCAATAGATTCTCACCAAATAAACCCGAGCAGATAATGATCAAAAGAACTAAAAGTCTTCTCATACCGCCTCCTCTAATATTATTATATGAGTAATCTATGGCTTGTCAAGTGGTGAAAAAATGGAGTAGCGAGACTTGTCTCGCGCAAAAAGAACACACCTTGACTTTCTTCCTCAGTCTATTATAATGATTTAGATTCAAAGGAGGAATTATGAAAAAATACTTTTTTCTCATCGGTGTATTTATATTCTTTGCTAGAGCTCAAGATTCACTGCCATGGAAAGGAACTATTGTCTTTGACGACTGGGTCAGAGTTGATGATGCTGATTCTCTCTTTGGACCACCTCCACATCGAGCAATTCATCCCCAAACAATTCTGGATGAAAAGAATCTAATTCTCTACACGGTTTGGGAGGATGATCGTGACAATGATAATAATCATGAAATCTATTTTGCATTTTCTGAAGATACAGCTAAATCCTGGAACTGGCCAAATGTAGACCTGAGCCAGAGTCCAAGCATAAACGATCAATATCCGTGGTTATGTGTTGACTCAACTAACCTCTATGTGGTGTGGCAATCATGGCGAAATGGAACCTGGAAGATATTTTTCACGAAATCATCTGATGCTGGTACGACCTGGTCTGCACCTGATACTGTCCCCGGTATCTTGGTAACCAATGCTTTCACTTCAAATATAAACTTTGGTCCACAGCCTAAAATCACCGTTGACAGCAAAAGTAATACTGATACTACATTCCTTTATCTTCTATGGGCTGATAATGCAACAGGTTTAATCCAGATAAAACTCGCATGTTCAATAGATTCAGGGCAATCATTTGTCGATCTCGGAATTATTGATAATAATCTTACGCGTGTGAATCGAAATCCTTATATTGTTGTCGATGACAGCGGCTGGGTGCATTGTGCCTGGGCATGGGGAACAAGTGGGACAAATCAGGACCCCCATCCCTGGATTGGATACAATCGCTCCCAGGATAGAGGCAACACATTTTTGCCAAGTGACTTGATTGCCAATGATGATTCGGGTGGCGTCTATAGAGGAAACCCATCACTGACATACAATGCATCTAATGGTAATGTTTTAATCTCCTGGGAAGATTCTCGACGTGCCGGTGGTAATGCCAACCCTGATATCTGGTTTAGTAAAATCCATAGAGATAGTTCATCCTTTGCTCCAAATCAAAAAGTAAACTGGTGGGGTCCAGACACATCAATAAGATACAATAACTTCAAATCTGTAATAATGATGGATCCTGAGGGTATCATGGTTGCTGCCTGGCATGATAATCCGGATACAAACATATACGGTATTCACATAGCTGCATACAGTGATACCATCGGTAGATTTTCAAACAGTCAATCTCTCATCAATACATTTACCGGAACCAGTGGCGCGAGTTTTGGCAATGACTTTTATCCACCCTCACTCTTTGTGACATTAATTGATACTATTACCAACTTCTTCCTTGTTTGGCAGGATTATTACGAAGATTCACTTGGCGGCAATATCTATTCAGTCAGAGGTTGGGTTGTAGAATCGATGGCAGATTTAGATGTTGATAATGATTCGTTGGGCGTGGTGAATGATACGATGAACTTGAGAGTTCAACCAGCTGGTCCGGCATACTCACCTTATGCCAAAGGTACATTCATTCTAACAAATACTGACGATCTCTATAATCCTGATCCAGAAGATGGACCGAGCAGTTCACGGGTGGATTCTCTCAGCTATTCTGGAGTGTTGAGCGGCCCGGGTGGAAATATCGACAGTATTTTCGTGCTGGGTCTACCAAGTAGTATGAGTATCGGACAAGTATTAGTTTGTACACTTGCGGTGGTTATCCCGGTAAACATGACCGAAGGGATATATACTGGCCTTGTAACGATTGAAGGTCGTGATTCACTCGGTGGTTTGGTTCAAGAAAGTTTCGCTGTTACAGTTCAAGGTCCAAGACCGCGAGGCAGTCTGGATTCATTGAGGGTTGTACCAATACCGTTTAAACCACATAGCGACCCAGCACACGACGCTATTCATTTCCAGGGGCTCACAGCTAATACTACGGTAAGGGTCTATGACCTATCAGGTACTTTGGTTTTTGGCCCAGAAACAGACAACGACGGTGATGGACATCTTGCCTGGGATCCTGAAGTTGCAAGTGGTATATATATCTATCTCGTAACAACTACTGATGGTGAGGCTAAAAAGGGTAAATTGTCTATTATTCGATAAGGAGGATGAGATGAATAAAATTATACTAACAACAATAGTTACCTGTATTACTTCACTTTATGCAGGTGCAGGAGACGCTGGTGCGGCATTCTTGAAAATACCGGTTGACGCCCGAGTTGTCGGTATGGGTGAAGCTTCTGCTGCATATATTAACAATGCTTCAGCACTTTACTATAACCCTGCTGGCTTAGGCGAGATTAAATCCTTTGATCTGCACTTTATGCATAATTCCTGGTTATTAGGCATGAATCATGAATACGCTGCTTTAGCATTTGCCATTGGAAATATTGGCACTTTTGGTTTAGCATTCAATTATTGGGGTTCAGGAAGTATCCCTGTTATTACAATAAGAGGTGACTCAACCGGTACTACATTTTCAGCTTCAGACTGGACAGCAAATATCGGCTACGGAAAAAACTTTGGCGCATTAGCTTTTGGTATGGGTTTCAAATACTTAAGTGAAAAAAATGAAGATTTTTCTTCATCCGCAATGGCATTTGATTTTGGTATGATGTATGATCTTCCAATAAAAGGATTACAAACAGGCATTTCTCTGAGCAACTTAGGTACAAGTGTTGAACTCGACCAAGAAACCTTTTCTCTACCCATGCTCATACGACTTGGCTGGAGCTATAACTTACAGAAATTAGGATTTGCTCAAGATTTTATTATTTCTAACTCTGACAAATTTGGCATTGCACTTGGCGCAGAATACTGGGTTGCTGAGATTTTGGCATTGAGATTAGGATACCGAACTGGTACTGGTGCTGGCGGTCTATCTGGTTTAAGAGCAGGATTAGGTGTTTGCTTTAAGAACTTCGGGCTTGATTATGCTATTGCTCCTTACGGAGAATTGGGTTTAACCCATAAAATCTCGCTCTCGTTCAAGATCGATAAATAACAGTACTATAATAGAACTCCAAATGTCACACAAGACGTCCGACGTCCCGTTGGAATATACATCCATGGGGTAATAGGATGGCAGGTCCCTTCAATTCTTTCCCTCAGTACTTCATCTCGGCTTCTCTCGATACTATCGCGGGATCTGCGACAGGATCTCCGATTTATTACTCCGAACATATAATAGTTTCAATTATGTTGTGGAACCTGTCATTCCGAACTTGTTTCGGAATCTCGATAAAGTGAGACTCTGAAATAAATTCAGAGTGACAATAGTGCAACATGCTAACGAAATCCACTGAAACTATTATATGTTCTCCTTAGTAACATTCTACAGGTGTCACGTTAAGAGTTTTTTCTCTATAGATCAAGGCTGATTTTCAATGCTACATCTACCCGGGTCATGAGTTGCGCACTTAATTTCCCGAGTTTCTTCCGCAGTCGCATTTTATCAACAGTGAGTAGCTGTGCTAGATTAATCATAGAATCTTTTGATAAACCAACATTTTTTTTCGGTAGAAAAACTGTAACCGGATAGATTTTGATTGTCGTTGTTATTGCGGCAACAATGGTGGTCGATGCATAATGATTTCCTGTGTCATTTTGAATAATAAGGGCAGGACGAATCCCTTTTTGTTCACTGCCTCTGCCAGGATTGAAATTCACCAACCAGACCTCTCCACGTCTGGGTAAGGCATCATTCATGCAATATCTCCTGTGCGATCCTAACATATTCTTCAGCAGCCTTGCAGTCCTCTTTGGCCATGGCTTGATAACCTTGCTTGAGCGCTGCTTCAATGTACTTCCTTTCCCATACTTTGATTGCTTCCTCAATGAGGGTGCTCCGATTGGAACGTTTCAATTTAGCAACTCTATCAAGATCAGCCACAAACTTTTTATCAATACTAATGGTAATTTTTGTCTTTGACATTCTTCCTCCTTATCCTACAAGATATACCACCAAATCGTCATACTAATTATATGACATAACAGCAGTTTGTCAAGTATCTATTCGGGCATGTGGGGTCAGAATAGGTACCCCACATTCACACAAGCATTGACTTTAAGAAACATGTTACTATAATAAACTCAAGGAGGTTGGGATGAGAAATGTATGTTATATTTTATTCTTTGGACTTCTTTTTGCGCAAAAAACGAATATATTAGATACTGATTTAGAACCTTTTGATAGCAAACCTTACATCACTCCTACGACATCACCGACAAATTCGGTCACCATTAACTGGAACACAGTGAGTCAGGAGTCGACAATTGTTGCTTATGGTGTAACTTCATCATTAGAAGATACAGCACGATTAGCAGGTTTGTATTATTATCATCATATACAGCTCACTGGTTTACTTCCGGCAACTGAATATTTCTACCAGGTTGTGCCCTGGGGAGATATGAAGCAATTCACAACATTCCCGGCGCAGGCTGATTCATTCACATTTATTGCATTTGGCAATACAAGAAGTGATTCTGTTGCCCATCAGTCAGTGATAAACAGAATGGCTGTTTGTGAATTTGACTTTTTTATGCATTCAGGTGATCTCGTCAATGATGGAGGTAACACAAGCGATTGGAGAAAGTTCTTTAATATCGAAGATACCTTGCTGCAGAGTAAACATATTTTGCCAACAATTGGTGATCATGAATCTCCGTACTGGCCTTACGATACGCTTTTTAGTTTACCTGATTCCGAAGAATACTATTCAGTCAATTATGGCAATGCCCATTTTATCATGCTCAATACTGAGATGGATCTTTATGGTGCGCAACGCGATTGGTTGATTAATGATTTGACTGCTGCAAGCAGCGATACATTAATAGATTGGATATTTGTTAATCTGCATCGGGCGCCTTATTCATCAGGGAACCACGGCAGCCAAATGGATGTGAGAAATGCCTGGTGTCCATTATTCGAAGAGTACGGAGTGGATATTGTCTTTTGTGGTCATGACCACGATTATGAGAGGACATTGAAGATTAGTGGTGTTGTTTATATCGTAACTGGTGGTGGGGGCGCACCTTTATATAATGTGGGCTCAAGCGGTTGGACTGCATATTCAGAAATGACTTATCATTTTTGTCTAATTAGAATTATGGGAACTAAACTAATCTTAAAGCCAATCAAACCAGATGGTGTAGTATTCGATTCACTGATTTTACATAAGGGCCCTCGTATCATCGATCCAATAATATCATATTCTAAAATTGTGAAGAAAGACGAATTATTCAATGTGGAAATCGTCTATCCCAAGTATTTCACAATACCAACATTCACGATTTCGTCGGAATTTGATACTTATATGCTAAATATCTCAAATTATTCATCCACAGATTCAAGTTATATCTTCGATGTTACTTGCCCAACAAATGTGGAATCCTCTCTGTATGATCTAATAATTGAATTCCCAGGCTATGTAGATACTTCCTATAATAGTATTTCAATCGTATCTGAGCATAAGATAGATTTTAAATTCATTCATGTGACTGACCCGCATATTGGTCATGGCGCGAATGATACTCTGATTGAGAAGGTTATCCAGGATGCAAATTTCATTAATCCAGATCTTCTAATAATTACTGGGGATATTGGTGATGATGGAACAAGACGACAATATTGTGATTTTTTGGAGAGCCTTAAAAAGTCACGCGTTCCCCTTTTTGTAATTTCTGGCAACCACGATTATTATCCTGATGATAGTATTAGGGGTTTTACAGAATATGTAAATTCAAGGCGAGATTTTTCTTTTGATTATGGTGATTGTCACTTTACTGCATTGGATACACATGGTGACAATGGTTTCCCGTTATATCGATGTTATGGATTTACACCCGAACAATTGGCATTGTGTGAGGAAGATTTAATTGCCCATCAGTCATCCAGAATCCGTTTTGCATTATGTCATGGGCCGATTTATGATGAACTTAATCCTAATATATATGGTACTACAGAATTTGTTAATCTTTGTCAAAATTATGACGTGCGAATGATTTTTCAAGGACATACGCATTATGACAAGGTCTTTGATCAATACGGGAATCGTCAAGGGGGAGACATTCAACCCCTTAGTGGACCTATTTTTGTTCAGACCGCAACCTGTACTAAATACCAATGGCCTATTGTTACCAATCTTACTTATAGACTCATCAGAGTCGTGAATGATGATGTCTATACCTATACTGTTGACCGAAATGAAAATGGTGTCAGGGATGCAGAAAGCGCATTATTGGTTGAGGACCTCATTCTATTATATAATTATTCTTCAGATAGTAGCATCTGCTCAACCACTGTGTATAATAACCACAATGAATATTTTAAGAACTGCCTTCTGCTTTTTAATATGACATATGGAATATTATACGACTGCGCTGGTGGTGTGATAATTAGGCAACAGGATGGTCTTGTTGAAGTGGTGGTTGATTCAGTTGGCCCAAAATCAACTAATGTTGTTATTGTGTTTCCAGAAACGGGTGTCGAAGAACGATTGGCTTCTCATTGCAAAGGCCTACACTTTTCACCAAATCCATTTTCCGATAATTTGATTATTAAATTTTCAATTAGTGAAACACAGAGAGTCCAATTAAAATTCTATGATTGCTTAGGAAGACAGATTGAGATTGTTTTGGATAGTTTTCTGAAGCCGGGCAATCATACAATTCCCTGGAATTGTGTTGACGAATCTAGCGATGCCATTCCTGCTGGTATCTATTTTCTCATCTTTAAGAATAATAAAAACATGATAAAAAAGAAGCTCGTAAAGGTTAGATAGTTTTCACAACCTCAAACGATACTCTGTTTCCCCCACTCTCCTTGACCCCATATCTACCGAATTGAACGCTGTTAACGGGTAATAGTTTAGTTTTTCCTAAAAATGATATAAAAAACGTAGCAATTATTGTAGCGGTGCGATTCATCGCACAAATTTTCGGATATTTTTATTATGTCGGATAAATCCGACCGCTACAATTTAGGAAAAACTTACCTATT
>JAUWCU010000157.1 GCA_030609135.1 Candidatus Stahliibacteriota bacterium
TCAGTACCGGCTGCCGGGAAGTCGTAAGTTCCATAGGACACGCGCTTGAGTTCCCAATTACTACCGTCATAGTCAAAGAAAATAATCCGATAGCCATTACCAGTAAAACCTAATGAATCAGTACCACCCGTGCTGTCAATAAAGACTGTGTCAAGATCTGGTTCCGTATCACCTGCCCAGAAATAATGTCCTGTACGCCGTTCATCCCAGTGCATATACGAAAAAACTGAGAATGTATCCTTCAGATATACTGTACACGTGGTATCCTTGGCAAACCAGAAATCATAGTTAAGATTCCTATTGATGTGTCTGAAGCCACACATGTCAACATGCTGTTTGATGATTGTTGAATCTACGCGAAAATAGCTGTCCGAAACCACGAATTCAACATTAGGTAAGGTAATCGCAATCAGGTTGGTGTCAAACATATCATCAGTTATGAGTAGTTCTGGGTTATTATCGAGCAATGATTGGATTGCCGTACTATCCTCAGGTGTTCCTTTATAGAATTCTTCTGGCGGCTCATTTCCACAGGTAATCAATAATATACCTACAATCATCAAGAGGCTGAGAAGGCTCTTCTTCATAATTCCTCCTTTCAATGTTCCTCCTTATTATTATTAATATGCACAATGTTCTCTACTGTCATCATGCACATTCTTTTTCTATCCTTCATCCAACATTTTGTTTGTCTTTTATCGCCTCACCTCCTTTTTCCCTCTAAAGAATTATAATTGAATTATACTAATTGTCAAGTGGCTAAAACCTATCGTAATTCCTTACTTTAACAGAAATCTGAAAGGTCTGGAGACCCAGACACGGACGAATTTATCCCGCTGTTTTGCCGGGGTAAATTTGGATTGCTTTGCCGCTACAAGCGCGGCTTGATCCAACATCTGATTGCCACTTGACTTCAGTATCTTAACCTCCCTCACCGTACCATCAATATCAACGAGCATTTTGATAACGGTTGTACCCTCAATACCGGCTTGCTTAGCAAGCTCAGGATATTTTGGTTTCGGGTTAAAGATTGGTTTAGGTTTTACCTCTACTTTGTAATAAGGTACGATCTCAATCTCAGGTCCAGTGGGTATGGTTCTTATTAGATCTTCTTGAAACTCGGTCGTCGCAATAGTCTCAACTGCCTCTTCTATGACTTCGCTTTCTGCCTCAACCGCCACTTGGGGTCGTTCTTTTGGCGGCGGTTCTTCATACCTCTCGATCTCAGCCGTAATCTCCTCCACCATGGTTATAACTTCTGCCTTCAGCTTATATGGCTCTGGTTCAGCATATGGGACAAAAAGAAAAACCAGGATGACTATTATCAAGCTGGAGAACATTCCGACCCTTAGATATACCCCGTACATCATTTTAAGATCACGCATTATTATCTCCTGAATTCTGTTGCAAAGGTGATCCTAAATGCCTTTGCATCTTTTAATTGATCGAGGATACCATCAACCACGCCATAAGCAACACCTTGATCAATATTGAGCATGCTAATCATATCCGGGTTTTCCCAAACCTTGGGTGCTACTTTTCCAGCAATCATGTCAGCATTCACTACGTGATCATCAATGTATATTTTGCTGTCTTTGTCCACCCAGATGTAACTAACATTGCGACGCATCAATATTCGCTGGGTGGATTCAGCATCTGGCAGTTGATACAAGATGCGCAAGATAGTAGGTCTAAAGACCGTTGTAACCATGAAGAACAGAATCAGAAGAAATGCAATGTCCGCGGTTGATGCAGTAGGTATTTCGTGTGTTTTTGTGGCTCTTCTAATAATACTTTTTCTCATCATTCCTCACTCGTTGGTATGAGACTGATCTTGTTTGCTTTTAGTTCCCGACCGTCCTCGGTCATTACCTTGGCAAGTTTTATCTGGTCGAGGACATGGACCATACTGCCATATGGTGCTTCTTTGCTGGCGCGCAAAGAAACAACGAGCAGGGTATCACGCTCGAGCAATCTCTCCTCAACAATAACTCTAATCCTATCGTATTCCTGGATCGTAAGGTACTCATCATACCCAATCGTTTTGACTTTTACTTCACCAGCCGGATTAATTGTTAATGTTACAATATTTTTAGGCACCACAATGACTTGTGTACTATCTGCAGTTTTTTCAGGCAAAAGCATTTTTAAACCTTTATCCTTGGTAAAAACAGTCGATACTAAGAAGAAAAGAAGAATCAAAAAAGCAACATCACCCATTGAACCGGTCGGGATACCGTGTACATGCTTTTTCTTTTCCCGCAATCGCATTATTTTTTCCTTTTAGGGTATGTTTCAATAAAGTAATCAATGAGGGAACTCGCCGCTTCTTCCATTTCCCTGGTGTATCCATCAACCCTGGAGGAGAATAGAATGTGAATAATCGCCAGAGGTGTAGCAATAATCAACCCCCACTTTGTTGTAATGAGAGCGGTTGAGATACCACTGGCAACAACGGTTGGTTCGACCTCACCAGCAATGGCGATCGCGGCAAAAGCAGTAATCATACCGATGACCGTACCCAAAAACCCGAGAAACGGTGATACTGTTGTTAAACCACCGAGCAAAGCCATGCCTCGATCAAGAAATGCGAGCTCACTTGCCGCACTTCGGGAAACCATCTCTTCCATTGCATCCTTGCCTTTTCCCGCCTTTTCCAAAATTGCCCTCAAGATTTTTGCCACTGGGGCACCGGTCTGATCACATAGTGCAATCCCGGCATCGATGCCCTGTGAATCAATAGTTGAAACAATTTTTTCATGGAAGGATCTTGGATTGAGTCTCGCTTTAATAAAAAGGCTGTAGAGCCTCTCTAAAATAATACCGATGCCAATTACTGCGCAAACAAGCAAAAACCACATCACAAAACCACCGCCACCTTCAACACCCATTTGAAAATCCCTTAGCATATATTTCCTCCTTTCATAAAGTTATTATAGCCACCCAAAAAAGAAAGTCAAGTTTTGTGTGGCTATGGCTTACCTGGAACTTGCCGTGTAATAAAGCACGCCTCCAACAAGGGAAAATAGACCAGAACCAAGCAAGAGAAAACTCTCAATACGCGATAGACCAAGCGATCCGATTATCAAATCAAAGAGATCCGCTGGTCCTGCTGTACCTAATAAAGGAAAATAAAATAACATCCGGTAGACATGGCAGACAGCAAGAACCAAAAGGAACAAACTGCCGATAATTGGAAAAATCCAGATGCCTTTGCCTTTAACAAGAATCAATAAACGTTTGACTATTAGACCAAAGATAAATAACGAAACTATGGTTAACAAAATTGCTACAATGAACAAAATCTCCGCTGGAATATCCGCTCTCATATCATCCTCCTTATATAAATTCTAAATACTAATATCGAAATCCTAGACCCTGTGAAATAAGTGAAAAAAGTATTTCACGGGGTAAAGGATTTAGTGCTTCGAATTTCGGATTTCTTATCATTTTCCTCTCGTGACCCCGTAGAATTTAAGATTGGCAACAAGAGATAATATACCCGAAATGAAAAACAAACCGTAAGCAACGTAATTCACACCGCCCTTTGGTAACATCATTTTGCCACCAAGACCGCAATAGTACAACTGGATAAGGGCGAAGAGAAGAATACCAGTAGGTGCAAAAACCAGGAATTGCCAATTCGTCCGTTCACCAAGGACAATTTCGTAACGACGTGCAATTATGCCTAAGACAATGAAGGCAAGCCACAGCAGCACTGCTCCCAGCACTAAAATGTAATTGGGGATTACTGCGAGTGCCTGGTAAGTTCCGGGATCGATTCCAAATGGTGCTGCAATTAAAAAATCTTGAATCATATATTTCCTCCTACAACAAAAACCGATGTCTTTTTCCGTAACAGTTTAGCTATCCTAAAATTGTAGTAGCCTGATTTATCAGGCATTGCAATAACGAAGTTATTGCACTAAAAGAAGCCCAATGAATCCAGCTCTTTTGTAAAAAGGCGGGATGAATTGGGCAACTACATTATTTTATGCCATTTCTGACAATTTGGCCTCATTGTTTTTATCATTTTTTAGAATAGCTTACCTATTACCTTTTTCCTCATTTATTACTCCGAACATATGATAGTTTCAATTATGTTGTGGAACCTGTCATTCCGAACTTGTTTCGGAATCTCGATAAAGTGAGACTCTGAAATAAATTCAGAGTGACAATAGTGTAACGTGCTAACGAAATCCACTGAAACTATTTAATGGTCTCCTTAG
>JAUWCU010000012.1 GCA_030609135.1 Candidatus Stahliibacteriota bacterium
ACAGATGAAAAAGAAGATTTTTCCATCGATATTGCTCGCCTTTGCAAACGTTTAAGAGAAGGTTTTGATATCGTCTGTTTTTGCAATCCCGCTAATCCAACAGGCGTCCTTACATCAAAAGATGAATACGCCCGGGTCACTTAGAAAAATCTGCTCTTTCGTTTCAATAGCGTTCTGGAGATTGCTAACATTACCTGAGAAAAAACAAGCACTGCCTGAATATGCATTGGTTGAATCTATAGTAAACCCCTGAAAATTCCACTGGCTTGAATCCTCGCACAAGCCATTAAAAACTGATACTGTACTATCAGTCATCTCTAATACTTTATACGTAACTGGTGCAAGGTCAAAACCTGCATTCCAGGTCAGTCTGAAATCGTTGTTCTTACCTATGCTACTCGCGGTCAGCCAGCTTATCGAGTTTGGTCTGATATCATCTAAATTATAAAACCAGTTGAGAAATTGTCGCCATTTCGATTGTGCCCAGTCAAGTCCTGCATATTCATCAATAAGTTGCTTGAACAACCGGTATTCTCCTGGAAACCAGATAGTCAAACCAGTAGCCAGTGAATAATCATCTCCCCAAAATTGAGACTCTAAGATCGCCTGGTCATACGCCTGTACAAGCTCGCTGGTCTCAGCGTTCCCGAGCAAGGAATCTAAACCTTGCGCAAGATCTCCCATATCAATAAATTCATCATCCGGACCCGGCGTTTGATTTCGTATGGGTATGGTCTGAACGTTTTCTCTTATCGCAACAAGGGAAGAGTTAAGCAGTCCTTGCATCATGGTGTTGGCTAATTGGTCAATCTTTGCTTTAAGGTTATCCATTTTATTCAATTCGAGTGCCGAATACACAACTGGCTGTGTATTGGTATAGGCTTCAATATTAAAGGAAACCGCAGCCTTTGCCATCTCTTTTTCATTGCGCTCGGGATCGTCAATCAGGTATTCGAATATTTTGTCATAGCAAAAACCTTGTACCGGACAAACGGTCTGTGCAGCCAGCAGGATTTTCGCATAATCTTTTAGTTCGAAGGCAACTTCTACTTGCTGCATTAAACATGCGTCAAATGCAAAAAGGTCGATCTTTTCTTGTGTATAATCGTACAGAGAACTCATCGCTTTACGTAAGTCACCATTGAATATGCCCAATTCATTACCGCTTGACCAGTCACTACCAAAAGAACACCTGGGTATTAATGTCCATCCTGAACCATGGTCCCACAGTATTACGAAATACTTTTCTGCCGGATAATTATAAATACCCCACTCAAGGAAATCAAGTAGGGTTTGCCAATCGCACATGTCAATAATGCCTAAATTTTGAAGTTCATAAGAAGTGCCAGCACCCACAAGGAGCCGCCTGGCACCAATATATGGTTTGTCAAGCTGAACAACAATGGCAACTTCATCATTAGAACCGACCGTCTCCATTTCAACGAGGTCTGAATCAGCCCACACAGCAAGGCCGTTGTCTGCTGCCATATAGACAAGCGCAGTCCACTCACGGGCAAGAAGAAATATTGGGAAGATAAGCATTAATAATAACCTGAGCACACCTAATTCTATGGAAATCTATATGCAAGTCAACTAATGAATGCATTTACTTGCAGACCGATGTCTTGATCCCGTTAGATACATCTACATCCAGATAGGTAAACTTTTATATATTACTCCGAACATATAATAGTTTCAATTATGTTGTGGAAACTGTCATTCCGAACTTGTTTCGGAATCTCGATAAAGTGAGACTCTGAAATAAATTCAGAGTGACAATAGTGTAATATGCTAACGAAATCCACTGAAACTATTATATGTTCTCCTTAGTAACTGTGGTTATCTAATGGGGTTGACATGATTTTAATTTTGCCTACAGTAAAGATAGGAGAATAAAGATGATTATTATTCTTATACTCACTTTGAGGTAAGAATGAAAAAACTATATATTTTGATACTTTTTGTTATTGGTCTCCTTAATGGTATAAGTTTCCGTAAGGTTACTGAAATACCAAGCGGGGCAGATGAAAGAGCTTTTGGTTTCGATACTGACCAGGATGGCAAACAGAATTTAGTGTTTGGTTCACCCGCAGGTGCTATAGATTTCGGCATGCATTTCTGGGAGCATATTGGTTTTGACCGATATTTTCTTGAAGACACTACCGTGTGGTCAGTTTTATATGATGTTGGTTATTTAGATAATGATTCATTAGTGGATATGGTTGGCAATAGAAACGCAATAGGGCCCTATCCCTTGTATGTTTATGAATCTCCAACTCAAAACTCAAATCCCACAGATATTGTCTGGCAGGATAGTGGATTTATGAACATATGGGGTGGATATATCACCGACCTTGACCAGGATGGACTGAACGAGATACTTTTTTCATACGGGGCTAAGCATACCTGTATTTATGAAAACACTGGAGATAATCAATATTCTCTGGTCTGGGATGATACATTAAATCCTTCGAGTGGTTTTATCAATGGTGACTTTGACCTTGATGGCAGAACCGAATTTGTTACCGGCGGCGTGGGTATACACTGTAACCAGGTTTTTATCTGGGAGTGTGCAGGTGATAATGATTACCAGTTAATATTCTTTGATAGTCTGCCGTGGGCTAACAATTATGATGTTTTTAAAGCAAATGATATGGATGGCAATGGTAAATCAGAGTTTTTATTTACCTCGGTTCATTACGCCATTGGTATAGTCTGGCTCTATCTTTATGAAACAATTGGTGATAATAACTATGATTTCTTTCTGGTTGATTCGATCACAGGAATACCTGGCGCGATGATATATCAACTCAGTATTTGTGGAGATATTGATGCTGATGGCATAGATGAAATTATCTGGTCAACCTTTAACCAGTGGCATATCTATAAGGCAACAGGTGTTCATCAGTATGAGAAAATATACAGTAGTGGATGGACTCAGCATGACATTACTGTAATGAGTGTTTATGATTTAAATGAAAATGGTTATCCTGAGGTAATTGAGTCATACTACCAAAATGGGATCCCTTCTATTCATGGCACAATAATCTGGGAGATTGAAGGGGTTAGACTTCATCAGCCCAATGGTGGTGAAACATTGCATCCGGGTGAACAATGTCCAATCACCTGGGAGAAATTTGACCCGCCTGGCGCAGATTCGTTTAGTATATTTCTTTCAATTGATAACGGACAAACGTTCCAAACGATCATAACGGGCTTAGCGACCAACGACACTTCTTATCTCTGGATTGTGCCTGATTCTTTATCTAATTCCTGTAAGATAATGATCTGGGCGTATGGTCCACCAAGATCTGGTGAACAGGAGCCCAGAGGCACAGCCTGGGACTTTTCCGATAGCGTATTTGCGATAACCGAACCAGGCATTGAAGAAAGTGAGAGTAGAACAATAACAGACTTCAGCCTGAAAGTTTTCCAGAATCCAATGTTGAGTGGCAATGTAATGATTCAATATTTACTGCCAAAGGCATCAGCGGTAAAACTGATTATGTACAACTCCCTGGGTCAGGTGCAGCAGGTATTAGTCAATGCAGTAACTAACGCGGGCGTTCATGAAATAAATCTTAACAATAACCTGCCCAGTAGTGTGTATTTTATTCAATTACAAACACCAGAGCAAATCATCACCAGAAAAATTGTGAAGATAGAATAATAACCTAATTTACCATAATTCCCTTTTGTCATTACGAGGTCATATAGATGACCGAACCCATTTCAGGAATAAAACCTAGCTACTTGAAACTGAACTAAGCTCTAGGGATCCTACAGCATAATCTCTTTTATTCTTATCACCCCGGCGATATGAATAAAAATATTCCGGATGACATTTTGTACAGAAATCAAGCGATGCAATAAGCTTCTCCTCACCAAGGTCTTCAATGACTGCTCCTTTGAGGTCGATAAAATATTTCCTGTTTCTGCGGATCACTGCGTTTTTATATTGCTGCGTGAAGAGTCTGGCAATATCTTTCTTGACTTCATAACAGCAGTGCCCTATTGAGGCACCAAGGACATATTTATAATTACCCATAAATCGTTTAGCCTTTTTTGCTATCCCTTTAATAATACCATGCCACCCACAATGGACAAGGCAGAGTTTTGTCTCGTTGTACAGATAGACTGGTAGACAATCAGCTATTTTGATACCAAGCGCGAGATTGCTTCTCTGGGTTAATAAACCGTCGCCGACGCGTCCATTGTCTTTATCAACATCAATTATTTCATCTGAATGTACTTGTTTTAATAGAATTGGTTTGAACCGTTCAAGGAATCTTTCTTCATTGGATTTTGTCGAATAAAACATAAGTCTATTGTCTGACTTAAACTGAAAGAATTCTATACCACCATCCTCGATTAGTTCCCAGGATATTATAGATGTTCTTTTTGTTTTATTCGACGTCATTGGAATTATATACTTTTCTTCATCTCCTTGATTTTGAGCACGGTTTTTTTCTTCCTGGTATATGAATCCTCAGCTATTGAAAACAGACAATCCAATCTGGTTTCACCCGGTTCGATTTCCAGAATTTTGCCTGCCTGGTTAAAGGCGATTACCCCGAAAGTCTTGCCACCGTCTCTTAATGCGAATTTCAAGTGACCATTGCCAACTACTCTTGGTACACCAACTACTTCCAGATTCGTACTCAAAAAAAGCGGTTGAGGGTTTGCCAAACCAGTCGGCTCGAAGTACTTTAGGAAATACACCACATCTTCAGTAATTTCATCCAAACTAATTTTCATATCAAAGGAGTGTTTCCTTTTGAAAATCGCCTCATCGAATTTTAGTGCATAGTCATTAATACATTGACGCAGTTGAGCGAGTTTTTCTATGCTCAATTCCAAGCCCGCTGCCTGGCTATGTCCACCGTATCTAATAAGTTTATCCTGACACACACTCAGGGTTTCAGTAATATCGACACCAGGTATTGATCGAGCAGAACCTTTTGCTATGTCCTGTTTCACCGATAGAATGATTGCTGGTTTGTACAACTCCTCAGATATTTTGGATGCCACAATTCCGACTACACCTTCATGCCAGTTTTCCTTTCCAACAACAATTATTCTATCTTTGTCGAGCTGGTTTTCCTGAATCAGAAATTTGGCTTCTTGGTAGATTGTGTCCTCGATCAATCGCCTTTCTTTATTATCAGCAGAGAGATTCTGTGCAAACTTTGTTGCTTTTGTTTGATCGTTCGTTAAGAAGAGTTCTAAAGCCTCTTTTGCATCACGCATCCTACCACAAGCATTGATTCTGGGACCTATTATGAACCCCAGATGGTATGACATCAACTCATCTCTTAAGCCAGTTTCTTTTAGCATTGCTTGTAGTCCTGTCCTTTTGCTCTTTGTGATTTTCTTCAAACCATATTTAACAAACACGCGATTTTCATCAATCAGGGGTACGACGTCAACAACGCTTCCTAAAGCGACAAGGTCCAGGTCTTCATAAGCTACCTCAACCGGCTGCTTCATCTTAGTGTATAAACCCTGGATCATCTTGAATGCCACACCAACGCCAGCCAGTTCTTTAAATGGGTAGTTGTCGCCTGGTAGTTTCGGATCCAGTATTGCATATGCATCTGGCAGTATTGACTGGGGTTTGTGATGGTCGCAGATAATCACATCAACATTACTTTTCTTTGCCTGCAACACCTCTTGTACTGCGGTAATCCCACAGTCAACTGTTATCATCAAGGTACATCCTTTTTCTATAGCTTGCCTTATACCATTCGAAGAAAGACCATAACCTTCGACAATCCGGTGCGGTATATAATAGTCAACATCGAGCCCAAATTTCCTGAGGTTTTCTATAACGAGAGCTGAACCAGTAATGCCATCCGCATCATAATCGCCATGAACAAGGACTTTTTCGTTATTATTTATAGCTTTAATGACCCTATCTACTGCTTTTTCCATACCACCCAATAAAAAAGGATCGTGCAGGTCAGATAAAGATGGAACAAAATACCGTTCTATTTTTTCTGGCGTATCATAACCGCGGCTTTTCAAAACCTGAACAATAATCCTGGGTATTTTCTTACCCCGTATTTCCAGATCAACTGCATCAACAGTTTGATTTTTTAAAATCCACTCACTCAAAATCTCTCCTTAGATTTAACCATTTAATCAAATTGTGGGGTGACCTGTAAGCCGGGTTCTGTCTTGGATAGCCATTTATCTTGGCATAGCATCACTACTATGCTCTGTGCAACCTACCCACCCCGTCTCCGCAAGGTGCAGAATGAAACGGGCAGTTTCATGCGGGGCTATTTGGTTTTGCTCCGGATGGGGTTTACCAAGACCTCTGGTGTCACCACCAAAGCGGTGAGCTCTTACCTCGCCTTTTCACCCTTACCCCCCACCTTTTTATAAAGGCGACAGGTGGTATGTTTTCTGTGGCACTTTCCCCCCGCACCTACACCCTCACCCTGAAATAAATTCAGGGCAGGCTCTTAATCCTCTTCCATCAAGGGAGAGGAAGAAATTGAAAGGTGCGGACCTTCCAGTTAGGAAGCATCCTGCCCTTTGAAGCCCGGACTTTCCTCTCACATAGAGCGGCTATCCAGCCACCCCACAATCTACTATAATCCAAAAACCCCGTTAGGTCAATATTCTTTAGAGTAACGTGATTTCGTCAGTAACTGACTATCGTAGCTTTACTAATTTAACTGATTTTCCGATACCCTCAAGATTTGCTCTAATAAAATACACTCCGGCACTTGTCCTCATGGGTAGTGTAAATGAGTATGCGCCTTGTTCAAACATGCCGTGGGCGAGGGTGGAAACCTTTGCTCCGGTGACATCATAGACGGTCAAATCAAACCTGCCTGGCTTGCCAATTCTGATTGTCACACCTTCAAATGTCGTGTAAATCTCAAGATCGTTTTGGAGTATGGTCCTTGGTATCTCCATGGTGCCCGGGATAATCGTACAAATTTCAGTAAACTCTACCATCTCGTCCATAATCTCCATGGCATCTTCAAGCATATAGAAAGAATCAACAGAGAATTCTTCAATGTCGGCAAAGACATCTTCGAACGGTGGCATTGTGTCAATTACACAAACAGGTCTATTGCCCTGAGAATCTAATGTCAAGAAATGGAAATCCTCATCACCTGGACCACCTACACAATAGCTATCAGTCCAACCGGCTATTCCAAATTTCTGACTTTGCAGTGTTTGAATCATCGGATATGCTTCTTCAGTCATCGCACCAGGAGAACTCGGATGTACCCTTCCCCATTGTAGATTAAGAAGGGTATCGAGTTTCAGGATAAGAAAATTCGGATTTGGCGGAGCTCCAGGGCCAACACTGTTGGTCCAACCTGAAACGGCATAATTTGTATCAGCTGTAAGAATCAAAGAGCGGTCATCCATTACCATCTCATCAGCGATGTCCCACCCATAAGTCCTTCCTATCATGAATTGACCAGCAATATTGGCTTTCCATATGAGTATGTCAGGTGTACCAGAAATGGTAGTATTAGTCCAACCTGCTGCCACGTACGCAGTTCCATCCCATAGTACTGAATACGCCTGGTCTTGATATTGACCGGTGATGATGCTGGCAAGAAAACCAGGAACAGGATTCCCAAATTGGTCAACGTTGATGACAAATGCATCAAAGCTGGGTGATTGGAAGATATTAGCCCTACCGGCTATTAAATATCTGATATTTGGATCGTATGTTTCACATATTGAATAGCCTTCGTCGTCAGGGCCAACAAAAGCGAACCAATAGGTCTTGAAGAATTGAAACACACCCGAAGCATCGATTTTAAGTAAGAAAATATCGCGAGTACCACCCATATCTGTCCATCCGGTAACTGCATAACCATTGTCTAAGGTTTGAATTATGGAGTATGCTTCCTCATTGCTCGCAGGTTGCGTAGGTAATTCACTATACACCCAACCCCATTGCAGATTACCTGCTACATCCAATTTCAACACAAAGATATTAGAAAAAGCAGGGGCATTCAACCCATAACTCCTCGTAATACCGGTTATTGCGTATCCACCATCAGAAGTCCGTGTCATTGAGTATGCTTCATCATCCTGTAGACCTATGGATATCTTTGACCATATGGGAATTCCAAAAGTATCAACCTTTACAATCAAAACATTTGTGAACCCTGGTGTACCAGGCCCAAAGCTTTTTGTCCATCCGGCGAGCACATAACCAGTATCTGATGCCTCGACTAAGGCATATGCCCGATCGTCCTCTATGCCGCCATAAGTCATCGCAGGCAGAGCTTGTGCCCTAACCTGCCCTGCTAATGCAAAAAACACAACTACAGCAGCAATGCATATTCTTAACATAGTTGTTTTGTGTCGAGTAGACATTTTCAACCTCCTTGACTCTATCGTATTGTATCTAATATCTAATGCAAAGTCAAGTAAGAATTATTGCTATGATCCTTATTATCGCTGCCACATTAGCCGCGCAAATAATATTCGTCCGGGCATAGGATAGTCCAAATCATTCATCGTATAGCCAAATTGAGTGGCATAGTCTTGGTCTAATAAGTTTTTGGCACCGACTGACAGTTTCAGAAACTTGAACATTGTTTTGCTGATACTGGTATTTAGCATTAGATATGAATCAAGGACCTTCATATCCATAGATACATTGGGGTACTGGTCATAATTTGCATAGTAATTGAACTTTTCAGCAACTATCAAGCCTTCAATATTGAAACCGAATCCATAGGGTAAATTAAAGTCAAGTTTTGCAGAAGCAGAATACTTTGGTGTAAAAGCAGTTTCTCTTTCTACTTCCTCGATTATCGTAAGACCGGTATCTGCTATCCAGTCATAAAAATCATAGGTGACTTCATCATTTTTCTGCCTTGAATAAAGATACGAACCTTCAAGATGGACGCCCACGATTTCGTTGATCTGATTATTCACCTCTAATTCTATCCCCTTAACTGATATGTAATTCACATTCTGGGGTTGCCACTGACCATTACCTGCAGGAAGCCATGATATCCGGTCTTTAACTGAACGACCAAATAGCGATAATGCTGCAAAGAGAACAGGTGAAGGAGAACTTTCAAACCGCAATTCATATGCCCAGCCATGCTCTGGTTTAAGGTCAAGGTTCCCAGAGCCAGGCCAGAACAAATCATTGAACGTCGGCGCCCTGAATGCCTTGCCAATTGAAATCTTCGCCCAGAGGTTGTCCATAATCGGAGAGACAAAACCGACTGCTGGTGATAGAAAATAATCGTATCTTGAATTCCAATCGATTCTCATGCCCGGTGTAAATATGAAGTGGCTAATATTGTGTTTCAATTCAAGCCAGGCACCTATATTATATGAAGAAGCATTCCACACTGTATCACGGTAGCGTTCAGAGGTCTCTGTTGTTTCAAGTGTATCATAGTGTGTATCAATACCTAATACTGCTTCAGTGCTATTCATGCTGATCTGCGCCATTGTATTAGAACCGAGTGTAGAGGTAAGATAATCATAATCAGTGTCTATGGTGTCTTGATCCGTTCCAATATACGCAGTGTGGAATTGAATTAAACGACGGTCAGCAAAAAAGGTATTGCTTAAACTGAACCTGTCTGATATGTCCCATTTGACGCAGACATTACCGAGTACGCTATTGTCTTTTTCTCGGTCCAAAAGAGAAGCTGAGCTTGAGTCAGCAAGCATTGGTCCGGGGATTCCGTAGTCTTTGCTATTATAGGTGAACGTTGAAATAATCTTCGCCTTATCTGGTCTATAACTGAACGAACCTGTAAAATAATAACCGGTATAATCGCTATTATCCCTAAAACCATCTGAAGCACTGTATGTTCCTGCCGCATCAAAAGTCGTCTTGCCAATAGGCAGACCCACCTTCACGAACAATTCTTTTGATTGAAAAGGCATGTCCAGATCTGTTGTTGCTGGATAGAATAAGGCTTTGAATTCCGGCTTTTTGTAATCCTTTGTGGTTATGATATTTACTGCACCACCAATACCATTTGCTCCGTATAGGCTTGAAACCGGACCTTTAACGATTTCAATGCGCTCAACTGTGTTAATATTTATCGCACTCAAATCAGCCATACCTACGGTTATCAAATTCAAAGGGTGACCATTTACAAGCACCAGGGTTCCATTTGCGGGTATCCCACGTATCGATATGCTCGATACTGAACCAGGGTTACCATAGTCTTTAATATCTGCACCAGCATAAACCTGTAAGACCTCACCAACACTTATCGCATTAAGCTTATCAAGCTCCTCTTTATCAATGACTACTGTTGCCAGTGCAATATCCTGTAATGCTGCAGGATAACGCGTAGCAGTTACCACAATCTCATCTAATTCATAGATGGGTTGGGCAACCAACATAACAAGAAAAACCAAAGGGATCATTGTTGCCTCCTTTCGTCCGAAGGATCTCTCCTGTGATGTTGATGGATAGGTCTCCTGGCTTATCCAACTTTCATCAACCTTCCCGCCCCCACCTATGTATATAGGTGTGGGGCAGTGGTTTTCTGCGACGAAAATTACTTATTGGAATCACAGTGGCGGCGACCGCAACCGATTCTCACGGCGCTTCCCTTGAATCCATCAACTTAAATATTCTATTTAAAAAATCCGCAATGTCAATAGCATTTATTACTCAGAACCTTAAATAGTTTAATTTGATAGTTCTCCATAGCTTGCTACAGAGTTTCCTCTGTCATTCCCCGATCCTCATAACTCACTGCCTGCCCCGTATAATGGCAAAGCTATTATATCGGGGTCATTCCCTAGCAAGCCTGTCCTCTGATCCCCTGATCAAGTCAGAGGACAAGCTTGATCAGGGGAACCAGGGAATCCAGGAAAATGACGACATACATTGAGCAGTATTTGATTAAACTATTTAATGGTCTCCTTAGTAAGTGCGATTAATTATATCTGTACTTATACATGCAACATAGCAACTACAACAATTGGTAGATCTGTACTGAATATCAAATCTGATTATAAAAAATAGTATTGTTTATAAATCATTCGAATGTTGCAAAACTATCTTATTAAAAAGTGCTTCCAGTTTACCATTATCATAGTTGAAATTTCTCACAATCGATTTGGCGACTTTCGACAGTTTTTGGTATCCCCATTTCATTCTAAAGGCAGTTTCTCTTTCTGAATTCCTTTGAAAATAGAATTGCAAATTGACATCAAAAAATGAAATGCTATCTGCGTATTTCAATATGTCTGCTTCCAGCGTCCCACCAAATTCGTGCAACAATACTAAATGAACCACTTTGTCAATAAAATCGTGGTTAACGTCATATTTGGACAAAATCTCTTGTAATATGGTTGCACTATTTTGTGAGTGAGCCTTTTTGAATTTATCGTAATCTGTGAAATTTTCTCGCTTGATTTTTCGTTCTTCAATACTTCTTTCTATATCGTGTCCCAATGAAGCAATTCGAAGTGTCATATCTGCTTTGGGATTTAATTCCAAAAGCCATTTTTTCGTATTTTTTGAATGTATTGAATCTTCTGGTACTTGAGATTTTGAAATAATTCTTGCTATTTCTAATTCAATATCTTTAAGCATGTCTAAATCTCAACATAATCAATCTTTTAATCGCTTCAAAATTACTAATGATCGCTAAAATTGCCAATGTAATGAGAATCTGATTACTTAGTGCACCTATAAAAATTAGAAATAGCCTGATATCTCTTCCCATTCTCCATTTATTGATTTTTTCTATTCGGTTCTTAAAAATCGCGTCATATTTATCAGCGGTATAGCTATTCAAAAAGCTACCCACTAAGGCTATAAAACCGATGGTCCAAATAATGATATCATTATGTAATAGCCAATGACCATGAATCATCCCGAAAATAATTATCGCATCTGCATATCTATCTAAAACTGCATCAAACCATCCACCGTATTTTGTCTGTATAATTTTCAATCGTGCGACTTCACCATCACAACCGTCGATAATGGATGACAATTGAACCAAAATCCCGCCAATGACAAGAAAGATATATTCTCCGACATAAAAAAATAGCGCACCGATAAAACTAGTAATAAAACCCACTAATGAAATTTGATTGGGGGTTATTTTTGTTTTTAAAAGCAACCCGGATATTTTGATTGAAACAGGTCTATTCAATATTCTGGAGATAGGGCCGTCTGTATTTTTTCTTAATCGTTCAATCAACAAAGATTTGGCATTTTTCAAAGCGCTGTCATCGTCCACATCTAACCAGTATTTATCAGAAATATCAAACGCTTTCATTTTATGACGGTTTGCTATAATCTTCATTCCGGCAGCTAAACTTTCGTCTCCGCTATCAATACTTTGTTCAAGCGTATCGAAAATTACTGGTGTGCATAAAAAAATACCGGTATCAATTCCATTATAGTTGTTAAGTTGTTTGCCAATATCTTTGATTTGACCATCTTCCATAAAAACTTTCGTAGCATCCTTTACATCTAAATATTTATGATGATTTTTATCCACACAAAGAACACATACATCATCTTCAATTGTTTGTTTTTGAAGTTCAAATAAGATTTTATCATCAAACAGATGGTCAGCCATTAAAAGAATAAAGGGCTCATGGATATAGTCTTTTGCCTTAAGAACTGAAACACCATTTCCTTTTCTCCACTCTGCATTATGAACATAATCAATTTCTACTCCTAATTTGTCTCCGTTTCTTAAATGTTCTCTGATTTTTCCTGCATTATAGCCTGTAACAATCAGAAATTCTTTGATACCTGATTTTTTAGCTGTCAAAATTACTCTTTCGATAAAGCTCAATCCCAGCAAAGGAATTAACGGTTTCGAATCACCGTTTTCTTTTTGTCTTCGCCCCTGTCCTGCCGCTAAAATTAATGCTTTCAATATATTGACCTCCTCAATTTATGAGAAAATTTGTAAAAGAATATCAATCTTAACCACCTAACGTAGCGTCATATAAACTTCTTTTCCCTTTCTGTTCATCCGTTCCTTCTCTTGGTTGAGTTCTAATATACAGTGATTACTTTTTACCCTTGAGTTTTTATACGCTTTTTTTAGCCGTACAAACAAGTCACATACTATTTGATGAACTTCTATCTTCTATTTTTCTTATTATAGTAATGATATCCATTTTTGAAGTAATGTCAATAGAAATATCAATGCACATGCTTTATGATATATGGTATTAAATACACTCATTCTATGCAGAGAATCGGCATTGTTTGAGTAAGATTCTATTTTGATAACTGGAATAGAACAAGACTCTACAACAATGTCCGCAATGTTTGTATCGCAGGTGCTGTGTTCTTTGCAGCTCGAACCTTGTATTATTATGTGAAACACAAAAGAGCTAAGAAAACTGCTAATTCCGTACCATTCATTAATTTCCAATATGTCGATGTTTCAAAATGGGTTATTTGCATACAGAAAAGATTGTAAGGAAGTAGCATAAAATTGAATTTCAAAATAGTCGGTTTACTCGCCCTTTTGCTCATATCATGCCGCGAACGAAACAATATGTTTGACACTGGTTCCAGCAGTTTCATACCACCCCCTGCTATTTTTGACGCAAGAGCGATAATGGCATATTATAATTCACAGGGTTATCTTATCGGCATCAAATTTGAAATAAATTTCGTTGCCGAATTCGAAAAAGTAACTATTTTACATAATACACTTTACGAGTTGACTGATAGCAGCAGAATTGAAATGGTGAGTTTTGATGTTACCATGAAACAAGGTGACTTGTATTATACTGAAGACGTCTATGCTGGCTATGATGTCGGCCTTTACTGTCTTACTATCTATTTCGGCGGTATACCGATCGGCGCCGCGACATTTGCTATAGTCGCTGAAGACAATTCGCTGGTTATCAAACAGCTTGAATAACAAAAGACAGTAGATTCAATAAATACCTAACCTACACCCCTAACACAACAATATCTTTGTGGCGCTGCAGCAACTACTGAAGTATCCAATAGAGCACTATTGACTTCTACAAAAGCGCTAATATAATTGCTTTGAGGAGGAAAAAATGATCTATATTATAATCTTTGTATTCTGTACTAACACATCTGTTGATAGTTTGATTCTTCAAACTAATATTCCTGAAAAAGAGAGCTATACAAAACAAATATTGCTAAATGGTATTGTTGGTATTAGCTTTGGAATTGGCACAGGTGTCTTCTATAGGATGGGAAACAACGCATACGATGAATATGAAAAGAGTACATCAACAAAATCGGCGCTTGATAACTGGAATAAAACAAAGGTCTATGATAATCTTAGAAACGTCTGCGCAGTAGGCGCGCTATTCTTTACGATAAGGGCGGTCTATTATCAGTTAAAGAATATCAAAGCGTCGAAATCCACAAACTTTACGCCAGTACTTGATTTTCAATACTGTTGCCGCAACAAATGGTCATTAGGCTTAAAGAAAAGGCTATAGAGGGGGAGAAATGAAGAAATTCTATTACATATTACCTCTTATTATATTCTGTATAGTTTCCTGCCGTGAAAGAACAAACGTGTTTGACGTCCTTGATGAAGATTTCATGGCACCGCCTCACATATGGAACACCTGGGTGTCAGGAGTTTACTATGACCCTTATGGATATCTTGTCGGTGTCCGTATGCAAATCGATTTCAGTGACCGATTTGAGAAAGCTCTGCCCCTGTATCACGAGTTTTATCAAGATGTGAGTCTTCGTACTGAGGTGCAAGTCGATGCTGCAATAGGAACAATCACCTATTCCGTGGAGATATTTGGCCCTTATGAAGTAGGCGAGTACTGTTTAAAGATATATTTTGGTGAAATGCCGATAGGTGCTTGTAGGTTCGATGTGATATCAGATGATGGTAGATTGACGATACAGAACGTTTCTACTTATACTACGGATTTGCCTAAACCTATTTGCTGGTATTGCTCTGTACACTTTTAAAAAATCTTGAGAGAACTACAGCATTTAAAACAAACCCAATTGTGATTCTTTTGGTTTTTCTTCCTCAAATATCTTTACCGTACCGAATTCACCATCATAACCCGGGTTTATTATAAGATCACCCCTCCGTACGCGGTCAATTGCAATTGCGATTCTTTCATCCGTATTGTTCTTCAGATCATGGATCGAGGTATTCAACAATATCTCAAATTCGCTGCCAAAAATATTGCATAGTCTGCGATATTCATTTTTTACCCCCACTGTATCTCGACCACAACCCTTTGCTTCGGCGATAATTTCTTCCAGCGGAATCATTTTTTTGTAAGGTATTGAATCTTCCGGCACAAACCCCTCATCTCGGTCAGAAAGCGATTCAATCCGATGTAATACGCCGATCGTAAGACTGCGTGAGCAGACTGGACAAAGGTTATTATTGAACCGCGCCTCTTTGGGTGATAACCTTACATCGCACTTGCGGTGCCCGTCATAATGGTATTTACCTTCTTCTGGATGGAACTCAATAGTATACAGGAATTTCTCTTTGTCCTTATTCTTTAAGACATCACGCAGTTGAAAGTAATCCAGGTCTTCTTTAAATACATTTACCTCACGACCCATACGCGATGGTGAATGGGCATCAGAGTTCGAAACCAAAGTATAATTATCTAATACTGATAAACGCCAGTTCATTCCTGGATCTGAAGATAGTCCGGTTTCTACTGCAAAAAACTGGTCTTTGAGATCACCAAAGCATTCTTCGATTGAATCAAAACCTGAATTGGAACCAAATAGGGCAAACCAGGGGGTCCAGATATGCGCCGGGATCAGAAAAACATCTGATGATATATCAAGTAATGCTTTAAACATCTCATAGGTATCAAGCGACAATATCGGCCTTCCATCAGAGGCAAGTTTTCCATAACGGGTCAAATAAGCATTGATTTTCTCTACGGTGGCAAAATCAGGAGCAAATATCAGGTTGTGTAAACGACGCAGCTTGCCTTTTTTAGTATATATATTGTTAACCTCAACATTCAGTATGAACTTCACGCCGCCATGTTCATAAATACCTTTACCTGCTGTTTTTAGACTTGCTTTCAATTCCTTGAGCCATTGAGGATGGGTAAAATCACCTGTTGCAACCATGTTAATGCCCTTGAGCTTGGCATATTCAGCGATCTTGGGGATCATCATTTCTTTGGATGTTGCCCTTGAATATCGTGAATGAATGTGCAAATCAGCGATCATTTTTCTGCAACCCCCATAATGCGCAAATCACTCTCTTGCGCTGGTTGGAAAGTCAGATGTCTATACAGAGTACTCTTGAAACCTAATTTAGCCAATATGTCACGGATCAAGGATAATCGGTACCCGCGTTCCCGGTGGATTTCATTGAGGGTTTTAGTCATGCCATTTTCATTGATCTTTAAACTGATCTCCAAGGTCGAAATGCAAGTAGCCAAATCAAACCTATTTGTCCATATCGAATTAATATTACCATCCCTTCGATCAAATGTGCTATTGCCCCATTCATCACGCAAACAATGGATTGTATTTATGTCAAAGATAAAGATTCCCCCTGGTTCCAGTCCATCATACACGCTTTGCAGACAACCGAATAGATCATCAACGCTCAGCAAATGATTAAGACTGTCGTAGAGACATGTAATGATCGGCATTTTACGGGCAAACCCTATTTGTCTCATGTCGCCATTGACCAAATGAACCGGGCCATTGCTCAAGCGCGCAAAACGTTGTCTACAAACAGCTAACATGGACATGGACATGTCGAGTCCAAAGACAGCATATCCCTTTTGAGACCATAGTTCAAGACATATGCCCGTGCCACACGCAATATCGAGTATCCTTTTCTCTTTTTTATTATGCAGCATTAGTATGTTTTCGATATACGTAACCCAGGCAGGGTAATTAACAAAAGACATCAACGTGTCATAGTATGGTGCAATTATTGTAAAAGCAGGTCTATACGCCCCGGATTTCATAGTTTGGCGCTTCTTTGGTTATGGTAATATCATGTGGATGACTTTCTCTTAAACCGGCCGAACTTATCTTTATAAATCTTGCTTTTTTCTGCAATACCTTGATGTTCTTTGCGCCACAATATCCCAAACCAGCCTTAAGACCACCAACTAATTGGAAAATGACGTCTTTAACCAAACCCCGATAAGGAACCCTTCCTTCAACTCCCTCGGGCACAAATTTCTTGGCTGATTCCTGGAAATAACGATCAGCTGAGCCTTTGGGCATGGCACCAAGAGAACCCATGGCACGATACTCTTTGTACCGTCGACCTTCAAGCAAAATCCTTTCGCCTGGACTCTCTTCAGTCCCGGCAAAAAGATTCCCGATCATAACACAATATGCTCCGCAGGCAAGTGCCTTTACCACATCACCTGAATATCTTATACCGCCATCCGCGATTATTGGTATCTGTTTTTCCTCGGCAATGCGTGCACACTCGGCTACTGCTGTTGCCTGAGGAACGCCAATACCAGCGACAACCCTCGTTGTACATATTGACCCCGGGCCAATACCAACCTTAATACCGTCAACCTTAAGCTTGGCTAACTCCCTGGTTGCTTCGGCAGTTGCGACATTACCAACAATAAGTTCGATCTTGGGAAAAAGTCTTTTTATGCGTTTGGTCATACTAAACACACTCTTTGAATGTCCATGCGCCGTATCAATGACCAGTGCGTCAACATTCGCTTCAATAAGAGCACCGGCGCGAGTTTCTGTGTCTCGACCAATACCTATCGCCGCAGCACAGCAGAGTCGACCAATTTTATCAACCGTAGCATCCGGATGTTCCATTTTCTTTATGATATCACGCACTGTTATTAACCCTTTTAGTTTACCAGCTTTGCTGACAATCGGAAGTTTCTCTATACGATATTTCTTCAGTATACGCTGTGCTTTTTCCAAACTGGTTCCTTCAGGTGCGGTAATCAATTTCTCACGGGTCATAATATCCTTTACTTTTCTTGAAAGATTTTTCTCAAAGAGGATGTCGCGATTTGTCAGGATACCAACGATCTGCTCTTTCTTATCAAGAACCACAACCCCGGAAATGCCGTACTTATCCATTACTTCTTTGGCAAGACGTATCGGCGAATTCTCCTTAACAGTTATCGGATCCACAATCATGCCACCCCGTGAACGTTTTACCTTCCGCACCTCACTCTGCTGTCTTTTGATCGACATATTCTTGTGAATAACCCCGATACCCCCCTGTTGAGCAACGGCAATTGCCATGGCTGATTCAGTCACCGTGTCCATTGCCGCACTGACAACCGGGATTTTCAAGCTAATATGCTTTGAGAATTTCGTCGCGACCGCGCAATCGCAGGGTAAGGTGTCAGAATACTGGGGGACTAATAAAATATCATCAAATGTAAGGCCTTGTTTATACTTTATGCTTTCCATTAATAATTATACTGATTTTTCTCCCAACGTCAAGTAGGATACTGAGGCTGTTGGGTCAAATCTCGACATTGGACAAAGGTATATCAAGATGGTTTGAAGGAAGTGATATTGTACGAAAATTGTTGTCCAATGTCGACAGGGTGACCGAGAATGCCGAAATTTATTGGAGTAGAGCCTTCAGGCTTGTTAAATTTCATGAAATTTCGGCAGTTTTTGACGGGCCCTGTTAAATTGCGTAATAGGAATGCTCATACTTTTCCTAAAAGTTTATTTAACGGGGCGGGCGTAAACGCCCTACTCCTTATTCTCGGTCAGCCTGTCGAGATTTAACCCCAACACACTATGGTACGAACCAAAGTCCGGAGATTTCGCTCGCATTATTAAAAACCACTTTAATGTTAAGCGTCGATTTCTCAAATTCACAGGTTACGAATACAATATTAAAACCTTGTTCTTGTGTCTGCCGAACACCCGTTTGTTTCTTAAAAGACCCGCTTTGTGCAAGTAACCCCTGCCACACCTCCTGAAGTTTTTCTTCAGACATCATGCCTTTCATTGTACTATCAAAATTCTTTACTGCATTAGCAAAATCTTGCTTTACGAGTGACTCAACAAATTCTGTTGCTAAAGGAGTAAGGTCACCGACTTTTGGGCCATCCTTTTTCTCACCGCAAGAAATAAAGGAAATAATTAAAACCAATGCCGATATTAGTAAAATGTATGTCTTCATCCTATTCACCTCCTTTGTTAGATAGCTTCTACGAAGATTATATCGAGAAACAACTCTGTGTCAATCGGTCATCTTGACAAACCAGTACTCATCACTACACTTGTTTTGAAAAGTTACCGGAAAATAGGAGAAAATATGAAGCAATTATTAGTAGGGATAATACTCTTAGTTTGTTTAGCTGATGGACTGCAATATTCACCTCGTATCAAGGCTTTAGGTACTGATTTTGCCTGGCTTGTACCTGATTATGAAACTGACCTTTATCAAAACCCTCAAATATCAAGTAAGAAAATGCTCGGCATCGCCTATGACGCAACCTCAGCTCAACCGTTGAGCATATTCCTCAGCTCGAACCGCATTGGCGTACATGCAAAATACTGGGTAGACTATCAGTACGAGGTTTTTCCGACTTACCCGGACTGGCGGAAGTATTCTATTTACTTTGAAGACTTGTGGCTGTTAAAAGTAAAAGACGAAGTCTGGAACTTGTTTAACGATGGTATTATCAACCGCTATGAACAGGAAGATGCGTCATTCTACCACTTGATAAAGGACATTGAGTATTTTATCGGTTCTCAGACATCTTTTAATATTGGCAAAGTGAATATTGATTTAAAAATTGCTGCCGGGTTTTACGGACGGGTTGAGGAACGGAATATTGGCGAAATCTACAGTCAGCGAGTTGGCATACCCAGTGGCCGAATCGGCTTATTCTACACAAATGCTTCTCAGGTAAACAGGTTCACTTCCTGGTTTGTCGACTTCGGTGGACCAATCACAACCGCCGAAATCAAATCATTACCCTACTCAATATACCTTAACCTCGGTGATTTCGAAAAAGAGCTCAAATATTTTGCCAATACATTCACCACTCGAATCGGTTGGGCAAAAGCATTACCAATGGGAGAAAAAAGCTTTGCCGTGATCGGCTTGCGTAATGACTTCCTGTATCAACCGACCCGGGATTTTTCAACTGGTAATGATATCCAGGCTTTTACCAATAGCTTCAGAATCCCTTTGGCAGTTGAATACCTGATTAATAAAGTTTATCTGCGTTTCGGTACAGGGTTCTTCTATAATTTTAAGGACCTCAGAGAATCAACTGATACCGGTCTTGTCAGTAGACATATTTCTCACCGGTTGAGTTATTCCTATTCTTTTGGTCTTGGCTGGCACCCGAATCAACATCTGTCAGTTGATCTTGATAATTATAAATCTTTGACCGATCTCAGTTATTGGTCTATTTATTTCAAGTGCGTCTTCTAAAAAAGCGATGAATAGAAAACAGCACAGAAACTTGGATACATCTTTATCCCTTGATTTTGAATTTATCAAATAAGCTCCTCACCTTTGTCCCGTGTAATACAATTTATGGATATCGTTTCATAATATTTGAGGTAGATCGGTTATTTCTATTTCATTTTGCATAAAATCATTCTTTTATTACACAGGGTGAATTCTCTCCCTTTTGTAGTCGCCCGATTTATCGGGCTATGTTTGATAAATCAAACAACTACAAAATCACGTTTCCAATTGTAGTCGCCTTAGCTTGAGGCAGGCAGGCGATTTATCCCGCTTCGTATTAAGGTTCTATAAATAGGATTGCGGGATTTATCGGGCAGTCCAATGAATCCCGCTCCTTCATAAGGGACGTGGGTAAATTGGACAACTACAGTGCAGAGAGGAAAGTAACTAATTAATACACCCTCTCCCTTTTTAAGGAAGAGGGAAAGAGCCTGCCCTGAACCTTGTGCTGAATATCATTTCAGTATTGTTTCAGGGGTGAGGGTTTCCTAAAATCCAAGTTTCTGAACAGCAGCCTTGACATCTAAATCATTTAGCATATAATTTTTTGTGGTTGCGGGTGTAGCTCAGGGGTCGAGCATCGGCTTCCCAAGCCGAGGGTCGCGGGTTCAAATCCCGTCGCCCGCTTTGTGCCGCAGTATGCGGCACAGCGGATAGTTTATAGCTAATGACTGATAAAAATTTGTCGCCATAGGCTATATGCCATAAGCTATTAACTATCTGCCATTAGCAGCGATTGGTGCACAAATCGCATGGAGGTATAATGTTGCAATTGAAGGTTTTCTTTATTTTGTTTTGCATCCTTGCCACCGGTCCTTTTTCAGGCGAGATGGACTGGAAAACATATACTCTTAAGGCATCAGCAACTGATCAAACAACTGCTTTTGACCTGTTGAAAAAGGAATTCAATACGCTACAGTATGATCAAGGCATGCTGGTCATGGATTTTCTCCAGAACAACCCTGGGTTCAGCAATCAAATCTCCAGTCTTTTGTCAGATTACTGTATCCTCAAGCAGAATTACTTAACCGACGGCAGCATCGAATACGCCTACCACCTTTCTTTGACAAACAAAATAATGTCCCATCTCCTGCCCAAAGCATCGTCTGTGAAACTTGTCGTTCCTATGTTGTGTCCGTGTTGTGGACAGAAATGGCCTGATGGCAAACCAGTCCCCCAGGGGCTTGAGCTTGTACCAAAACAAATCGAATCCACTACGTACACAGGTATTGTTATCGACTGTCGAGGTTTTGACCTGAAGCCTTGTCTTTTCCCATGTATCTATAATGATATGCTGGAAAAGGTATACTCAGTCAGTTTTGCTGACCGGAATTCGATTATTGATAGAGGGTTGGTGCTCTACACAACAGAAGATTTACACAACAACCCGAGAATTGGTCAAAATCCCTTAAGGATTCAGGCAATCGATATTATCGGTAAAGCTGGAACTGATATTAAAATCTCTGGACCGGATGCACGTCGCATCCACGGTTCAAAAAATAATATAGAACTCCTCAAAGAATGCCGTCTCGCCATTATTTTTGGACCTTAGTACTACTAATCCTAAGCTGCTCAACTTTCTTTCACCGCCGTAGTGAATTTGAAAAAGGATTAGTCGACTATCAAGCTGAGTATTTCCAGAAAGCCGCAAAGCACTTTGAGACCTATTATGCAGAGCACATCGAATCTCAAACTACCCTGTACTACCTTTATGATTGCTACAAGAAACTCAATCAAGGAACCGAAGCAATCCATGTTTTAGAACAACTGGTAAAAATCGGCAGCATGGATGAGAATGTTTACCTCAATCTGTTTCAATATTACCGCACGAATTTGCAATATAAGGACCTCTACACATTGCTCAACAATTTGAAGCCACCAGTTATCGGCATTTTTAATGAAAAACACGCCTTGACCCGAAGACTCTATGCAGAAATTGTTAGCGGCGCAACTAATCGTTCGGTGTATGCAGACCCGATGGTTTTTGCAGTATCTGAAAAATATCTTCCATTATTTCCCGACAGCAAATTCTATGACCATGATACACTAACCAATAAAAACCTCATTATTCTTTTTGATAAACTAGTTGAACCTATTTACCCGAAGACATTTCATACCATGAAAATAGTTCAAACCAATTCCTTTATTTACTTACCATACATGAGATTGGTTCACCTCGAAATCATGGATTTCAACGCCGACTTGGACCCTAAGGCAAAAGCCCTGGTTACTTCTGCGGCTAAAGGGATCGCCCGACTCAAAAATAGGGGATTGATTGACTAAGTTAATAGATCGCTATTTTCTCCGAGAGTTTGTGCCGCCTTTCTTTTTCTCAGCTGTAGCACTGACTTTTATTCTGTTAATGGACCAATTGTTTCGTTTAATTGATCTCTTTGTAAGAAAGGGGCTGCCATTTGACATCGTTGGCCAAATTCTGATCTACACCCTGCCTTTAATAGTCTCATATACTGCACCCATGGCAATCCTTGTGGCGATTGTTATGACCTTTGGTCGTTTTTCTGGAGACAACGAGATTCTTGCCCTGAAAATAAGTGGTCAGACTTTCTTCTCGGTTATGAAAGCACCTTTAATAGTAACCCTTTTATTTATGTTTTTCCTCATTTTTTTCAACAGTTTCATACTCCCTGAGTCAAACCATCGGGTGAGAAATCTCATGCTTGACATATCAAGGAAGCGACCGGCTATAAGGTTGCCGGAAGGAGTCTTTACAAAGGAATTTCCCGGTTACATGGTATACGTAGGTAGAAAAGATGAGCACCGGTCAAAGCTCTACGATATAACTATTTACGATCTCCGTAATAGCTTAATGATGACTGCTCCTCATGGTGAACTCAAAGATTTTGAAGAAGAGGAAATCCTCCAATTCATTCTCTATGACGGCGAATTACATCAGCTCATTGATAATGCTACGTACCAGCGGACAAATTTTAGTAAACAGACTATTAATATGACGGTAAATACTGAATTGGTAAGAAAAGAAAGAAAACATCGTAACCAGAATGAACTCAATATATTTGGACTCCAGTCCAGAATCGATCAAACAAAACAGGAAATCTTATCACTAAACACTGAGATCACTGAAATCGGCACGGTGGCGATAACCAGGTTCATTAACGGTGATATCACAAACCTTGATGCTGCACGATTCAAAATCGGAAAAAAAATCAATATAATAAAAGGTAAACAAAGGAAAATATCACGGTATTTAGTTGAATTCAATAAGAAATTCTCATTGGCTATTGCCTGTATCCTCTTTGTTTTAATAGGTGCTCCATTAGGTTATCTTTTCCGGCGTGGTGGGATTGCCGGACTTCTTATCGGCATTCTGCTGTTTTCGTCATACTATATCCTTGTTCTTGCGGGCGAGGAATTTGCCGACCGACGCGGTTTTTCACCGTACTGGGCAATGTGGTTACCTAATATTGTACTCTTTATCTCGGGGCTCTATCTTTTTCTCCTCGCTGAATATGAAAGGTCTCCTCTCAAGCGGTTTCTAAAATGAAAGTGATTACCCGTTACGTACTCAGCAGTTTCCTGAAATATCTATTCCTTTGCCTCGGGGTCCTGATATTTATCTATGTCGTGATAAATCTATTTGACAACCTGGGGAAATTCTTAGCTAAGGATGCCTTAGCAAAAGATATTCTCCTCTACTATGTCTACCTAACACCTTCCTACCTTGTGCTCCTCATTCCTATAGGGTCAATAATGGCAGTCTTTTTCATCTTCGGTGTCATGACGAAAAACAAAGAGCTGGTGGCTTTGAAGACGTGCGGTTTGAACACAAACCGCCTCTTCATATTGATTCTTTCTGCCGGTGTAGTGATTTCTATGCTGACCTTTGTCTTCCAGGAAACAGTTGGTGTCTGGTCCCAGGCAAGGTTATTTGAGCACGAAAGGGAAAAAATTAGTAAGCGGCCTAAACGACCACAGAACAGGCGCAATAATTTTTTCTACCAGGGCGAAGATGACTGGGTCTATTTTATCAAGAGGTTTGACGCTGAAACGCAAAGGATTAATATGGTTGTCCTCTGGCAGATATCCAGGGAGAATAAAATCAAGAAGAGAATAGATGCTGGGACTGGAGTATATGATGAATACTGGAAATTTAGCCAGGCGACATATCGAGAATTCGACGAACAAGGTAATGAAACGGTAAAAACCTATCCAGTTTTAGAAATGCCTGAGCTCAAAGAAAAACCCGAGGATTTTATGAAAAGAATAAAACCGCTTGAAGAGATGAATTTTGTCCAGATCTACAAATTTGTACAGAAAAGGGCGCGCGCTGGCGAGATTGTAGCAAAGGAAGAAGTAGAATTGAATTACCGTTTTTCTAATCCTATAATAACGATAATTATTTTACTCACTACGCTTCCTCTTTCAGTAGTATTAAAAAAAGGCGGCATTGCGATTGGCTTAGGCATAAGTGTCGCCATCGCATTTACCTATTGGGGACTCATTCAATCATGCCGCGCCTACGGGGTTGCCGGTTTAATGGACCCGCTTTTAGCTGCCTGGCTTCCCAATATACTCTTTGGAGCCGTGGGCATTGTTTTAATACTCAAAGTACCGAGATAGATTCTTCCAGCCTTCTCCTATTTTCTTACTGAGTCCTCTCCACTTTTTGCAATCTGAAAAAACTAGTGGCTGTAGTGCCAGAGTTTCCGCCTGAGGCGGATCTGCCTATGGCATGATACTCTGCGAATATCTGTCGAGCAAGCTCGACCACTACATTGTGCACCATGCAATCTGAAAAAAGTGGAGAGGAGTCAGATTTTCTTAATCTTGACATTTTTCCAAAATAAGTTACAATAAAGCCTATGTGGTTTAAAAAGAAAGTTAAAGCAAAGCCCGAAGAGAAACTGAAATTGCCCGATGGGCTGTGGGTCAAATGTGAAACCTGTGGGGAAATATTATATCGAAAAGAACTGGAAAAGAACCTTTGGATCTGCCCAAAATGCAATTTCCATTTCAGGATAAACCATCACAACTATATTTCCCTGCTCTTAGATGACACTAAATTAAAGGAAAAAGATAAAGATCTTGAACCCCTTGACCCTTTGGATTTTCCTGAATATAAGAAAAAACAAAAGACCGCCCAGGAAAAAACCGGCATGAAAGAAGGCGCGGTCTATGGTCTTGCCAGTATCGGAGAAATCCCAGTTGTTTTTGCTGCAATGGACTTCGCTTTTATGGGCGGCAGCATGGGCTCGGTAATAGGCGAAAAAATAGCCCGTGCAATACGGACCGCACGTGAGAAAAAACTGCCCCTCATAATCTTATCAGCATCTGGTGGCGCCCGGATGCAAGAGGGAATTCTTTCCTTAATGCAAATGGCAAAAACATCTGCCGAGTTAGCACTTTTGGCACAGGAGAAAATACCCTATATCTCAATCCTAACCCATCCAACGACCGCCGGCGTCATGGCATCCTATGCTTCTTTGGGTGATATCATCATCACCGAACCTGGAGCCCTGCTTGGCTTTACTGGTGCTCGAGTTGCTCAACAGACTATCGGCGCGAAATTTCCGCCGGGCCTGCAGCGTTCAGAAAATCTATTAGCACACGGCATGATCGATCTTGTCGTGTCGAGAAAAGAACTTAGAAGCACGCTTATAAGAATATTAAGTATTCTTTGGAAGCATGGCAAAGCTCCAACTAAATAAAGTCACTAAGATATACGATAAGAGTGTATATGCAACAAAGGACATTACCTTTGATGTTTGCGATAAAGCATTTGCCGTCTTGGTTGGTCCTTCTGCCGCGTACTGGAGAACTGTTTTTGCTCAGGATTGACCCGGCTAAAATATATCTATTCGATGCGAAAAATAAACAAGCGCTTCAATAAACGCCACCGCGTTCGCTGGGCGATTATCATACTCATCTCACTGTTGTTTGGTATTTGTACTGGTACGTATATCTCGATTATCCGAGACCTACCACCCAGTGCATCGATATCCTTTTTCATGGCGCCAGTCGCGACAAGAGTTTATGATGACAACGATGATTTGATTAGCGAATTCTTCATTGAAAGGCGAGAATTGGCAAAACTGAAACGCATCCCTCATTATCTAAAAGACGGCGTCATTTGCATTGAAGACAAAGCGTTCTACAAACACTGGGGAATCGATCTTCTTGCCCTAATAAGAGCGATGATCACAAATATCCTCCATATGCGGGTTGTCCAGGGTGGTAGTACAATAACAATGCAGTTAGCCAGAAACATGTTCCTTACACTCGAGCAGACTATGGGTAGAAAGTTGAAAGAGATGGTAATTGCTATTCGTATTGAACGAACGTATACAAAAGATGAAATCCTTGAGCGGTATTTGAATCAAATCAATTTTGGTCGGGGTCGATACGGCGTAGCTACGGCGGCAAGATATTATTTTGACAAAGACATCACCGAGCTCACCCTAACTGAATGCGCTCTCTTGATAGCTTTACCAAAGTCACCTGAAAACTACTCGCCATATAAACATCCGGCTATTGCCAAAAAGAGAAGAGACCTGGTATTAAAGGTAATGTCCGAGAATAACCTTATTTCCAGCGCCCAATATGAGAAAGCTGTAGAAGAATCAATCCTCGTCATCGAACATAAAGAGCAGAAGCGTTTCGGTGAATATTATGTTGAGGAAATC
Organism: Candidatus Stahliibacteriota bacterium; assembly: GCA_030609135.1. Lineage (GTDB taxonomy): Bacteria > Hydrothermota > Tepidihabitantia > SM23-42 > SM23-42 > JAUVZL01. The sequence goes on from JAUWCU010000012.1 coordinate 27,083, forward strand.
AGAAGATATCTCCAGCTTAAATACGGACCCGAATTTCTCTATCGCAGTGGCGCACATATCTATACGACATTAAATACTGATATCCAAAAAGCCGCTGAAGAAATAGTGGAAAAACATCTGGTTCAGGTTGAAAAGGACTATAGATTCAAAAACACAAAAGCGAAATTTGATTCAATCGGTCTGGCTGATACATTGAAATACTCGCCTTATCTTCAGGGTGCGCTTATTGTCATGGATTTTCACACGGGTGAAATCAAAGCACTCGTTGGCGGACGTGATTTTTCCCAGAGTAAATGGAATCGCGCAACGCAAGCCAAGCGCCAGGCAGGTAGTGCCTTTAAGGTCTTTGTTTTTACTGCCGCCATTGCCATCGGTTTTACACCATCTGACATTGTTCTCGATCTACCCATTGTCCTTGAGGTTCCTGGTATGGACAGTATATATAGACCGTCGAATTATGACCGTAAATTCATGGGTCCAATTACCATAAAACAGGCTTTAAAGCATTCCAGAAACCTGGCGGCAATCCGTTTAATACGTAATATCGGGCCAGAACTCGTTGTGCAATTCGCCCATAACCTCGGTGTAAATTCACCATTGCTCGCAGTCGTATCTTTGGCTTTAGGTTCTTGTGGCGTTAGTTTGATAGAAATGGTTAGCGCGGTTGGTACAATAGCTAATCTGGGCGAAAAAGTCGAACCAAATTATATACGGAAAATAACCGACCGTGATGGTACGATCATTGAAATGAACAGCCCCTTCCCAGAAAATAAACTGTCGCCGCAGATTAGCTATATCATGACCAATATGATGCGTTCGGTAGTTGATGGCGGCACGGCTTATCGTATAAGAAGATATTTTAAAGGACCAGCTGCCGGGAAAACAGGTACGACTAATAATTATTCTGATACATGGTTTGTCGGCTACACACCTAAGTATGTTTGTGGAGTATGGGTTGGCAATGACAACAATGACCGAATATTTAGAGGAGCAACCGGAGGTAATGTCGCGGCGCCGATCTGGGGCGACCTCATGGATAAAATAAACAAGCCGCCTTATGGCGTATTTCCAAAACCCACTGGGTTAGTGAACCGCCGTGTCTGCTCACAAACCGGTCTTTTGGCACGTCAATTCTGCCCCAAGGTAAGCGAAGAAGTCTTTATCAATGGCACTGAACCAAAAGATTCATGTGATATCCATGGTTTTGAAGGCGGTTTTGATTATCAGGATGATTTCGAAAAAATCAACGATTTAGATACTGATAGTTATTAGAACATACATAAGAACAATTACCAAAACAATAATGATTGTCGATATTTCACCTTTACAATTCACCAATTGAAAGTGTGCTTTTGTTTTAGGTAAATCTTTTAGATAATTCGATTCGCTCATAATAATAAGCGTATACACGAGCAAGAACAAAACCATAATCAGAACGGCAAACCATATTGTTGGATTAAAGAGTAGAACAACACCTAAAACAAGAAAAAAATTCCCGACATATAAAGGATGTTTTAGATATTTATAAGGAGCATTGATTATCCTGCACCCGGTGGAAAAAGTTGTCGCTCTGGCTTTTTTGCCGATATATCCAGCCGCCCAAAATCTGATGGTCAATCCGATAAATATTATAAAATAAGGGATGATTTTGATATATCCAGGTCTTGAGAAAATGACGAGCAGAATAAAAAACGGGACCGCGATCACTGCCCGATAACGATAAAGTAGTCTCCCAATGTTGATTATGACCCGATGCATCAGTCCTCCATGTTATTTAGTTATTCAGGCTGTTGAAAAAGTCTTTTTCAACAGCCTAATTGAGTTACTAAGTTATTATGTTATTAAATTTGTTGTCCGTATTTGCAACAATTTTCAATACTGTTCCCTAATTCTTGATTTCTATTCCCTGTTCCCTGATTCCTGTTCCCTAAACAATGCCGGGAAGGGGATTTGTCCCGATTCCACATTATATCTTTAACTCAAGGAATCGGGATCCCGTTTCATTAATTCAAAAAATTGATGATAGAAACGGGAAACCCCTAACCCCATAATCCATACCCCCTGCTCCAGCCTATCTGCATTTACTGCCGGGAAGGGGATTTGAACCCCTACACCCTTGCGGGCACTAGGTCCTGAACCTAGCGCGTCTCCCAATTCCGCCATCCCGGCTTAATATACTAAGCACTTTATTATATTGACATAACCTATTATGTCAATAATAGACAAATGAATTTTGATTATCTAACTAATACTATCTTAACTCATCAGGGTTTGTGAGCGCCTGTGAATAATACAACAATATTTCCGTGCCAACGCTCTCAACATTTCATGCAAAAATAGGGCTAAATCCGAATTTCATAAATGCCCCTGTCAATAGTCAACAGGCTAACTGAGAATAAAGAGAACATATAATAGTTTCAGTGGATTTCGTTAGCATATTACACTATTGTCACTCTGAATCCTGACCTGGTCCTGAACTTAATTCAGGACCAGGACAGGTTTATTTCAGAGTCTCACTTTATCGAGATTCCGAAACAAGTTCGGAATGACAGGTTCCACAACATAATTGAAACTATTATATGTTCGGAGTGATAATCGTACGGGGTCATGGTCCTACTTGCTGTAGTCCTGAGTTATATGTCGAAGGGATCGGACGAATTCGACGCCACAGCCTCCTCTACTGTCATCGTCCGACTTGATCGGACGATCCAGTCTTTTATATTCTGCGCCTTACTCATTGTTTATCCCACCGCGATTTCTACTGGTTGGATGCCATTACTCCGAAACTCTCTGTCGCCGTTACTCGGAAAAAGGTTTGACCCCACATCCTTTTGTAAGGCAACAGACAAAACTCCTGTATTGCGTGGAATTTACTTTCTGTTCCGACTAACTCGCTTTTTTCTGGCGCCCTTCTTTTCTTGTTTGCTTTTCTTAGCGCCATATAGCAACCTGCTGAATTTTTTGAAGTATCTATCTATTACCTTTTCGTAGTTCTCACACGATTTATCCAACTCATCAAATGCATCATTAATGACCTTCGACCCAAGTTTGCCCTGAGACTCCACTATCAACGCCGATTGCATAACATACACGGCTTTCAACTTAAGCGCCAGCATATCGCTTAAAAACTTGTCCGTGTTTCTTATCGTACGAGTATCCTCGTACTCATTGAATCCCTGAACATATTTTCTGTCCCTTGCATTCAATTTAATCATAAGATAATGTCCCTTACCAACTTTTCTTATCTTCATTTTTTTCTCCTTTGGGACGCTCCATTTAGACGAACCCAACCTTGCACTTAATTAGAGTCCGCTGTACACCCCCCTTATTTTGGACAAAAAAGAGCTTAATTTCCTCCTGAGGCGGACAGGTACGTTACACATTGCAGCTTTATTGTCAATGACCATTTTCTATTCACTATTCGAGATTTGCCTACTTGCTCATCGCACAGCGGAGCTCTCGTGTAACGGAGACCCCATATCTTTATTTCACCACAACGGAGTTCACATCTATATATAAAGCGACTAATCTGATTTTCTTCTTATAGGGCACTTTCAGCGAATTTTGGCACACTTGTCTTGGGTAGCTCCATTTTAAATACCGCAACCTTTTTGCCCTGATTTTTCAACTTTTTTAATGTTGCTAGATTCTCCTCATAGAGTTTTGGATCATTTTCAGGTAAAATTACTAACTCACCATCTGGAGCTATTCTTTCTAATATCTCTGGATGTTCAAATGCATACTTCATAAATTCAGCAAATAAGTCCAGGTTTTTTTTCATTATCTCTTCTTTGTTCATAAATTTTCCTCCTGTTCATAACTGCCTCGATACCACTTCCAAAGCAATTTTAAATCCTGAATCGCAAAAGTTAGAGCTAAATTGAAATTATAAAATAGCAATGGCTGTTTTTCAACAGAACCGTCAGGATGTAAAATATCCTTATGTGCAAAACCATGTGATGTATCGTAGCGGACAATAGGACACCATTTTTGTTTGAGAAAAACTTCGTACTGAACTAAGAACTTCACCACAATTTTACCTTCAATCTGAGCTGAGACTCGCAACCGGTCTTGCATATCTGGTGTAAGATGGTAGACATAATTTATCTCCCGCACAATTCTATTATATAGAATAACCTTATGTCGTCAAGACCGCGATTTCAATCAAAAA
>JAUWCU010000086.1 GCA_030609135.1 Candidatus Stahliibacteriota bacterium
GGCGACTTGATTTTCAGTTTTTTCAAAGCCCTGATGCCGGGTCGGTAATCAGACAAATCCGATTTATTGGATCCTTCGATTACTGAATAGCCGTATTTGGCAGCAATCATTTTGATACGCGTAAAAACCTGAAGTTTACACAAATAGCAACGATTCTTTGTATTGCTTATAAACCTTGGGTTTGCTAATTCGTGGGTTTGAATAAGAAAGTGTTTACAGCGAAGAGATTTGGCAAATTTCTTAGCTTCATTAATTTCGTTCTTTGGATGAAGAAATGATACCGCAGTTACCGCGACTACATTTTCTTTTAATACCTGGGTTGCAAGTTTCAAAAGTAAGCTTGAGTCGACACCGCCTGAAAATGCGACGACCACACCATTATAATTGCTGAGCCCAGCTTTTATTTTTTTAAGTTTACTCTGCACCTGATTCTCTTAAAGACAATGTGAATCCTAATTTACTATGAAAGGGTAGGTGAAATAACAGACTGGTTCTATAGCTAAACCAGATAGGGTAAGAATTCTTTGCTGATTGGTGGCTGTTTGACCCAACGAGCGAGTTCATTCTTGTCGTCAAAAATAATAACCGTTGGGATATCACTAACCTCGTGAAACGCCCCTTCAGTCAAACCATCAATCGTTTCCATATCATAATATTCTATTTGTGCAGCGAAATTTTCTTTCTTCTTAAAATACTCAATTTTTTTCCGAGCATCCTTACAGACCAAACATGTCGGCTTTCCAAAAATATAGACTTTTTTCATTATACCTCCTCTTTTCTCTATAGTGCCTTTTCAAATTTAATACACTATTATAATTGTAATAAATTAAATGTCAAGATAAAAATAGTTGTCATTATTGACTTATGATTAAAATAGAATAGAATATAAATTTATTGCCCAATCGGTTAGACAATGGTAAAAAATTTGTAGTTGCTTAATTCATTGAGCGATTGGCTTATAAAGTCTGATAAATCAGACAACTACGAAAGATTATAGTTGCTTAATTCATTGAGCGATTTGGTTATAAAGTCTGATAAATCAGACAACTACGAAAGATTGTAGTTGCTCAATTTATTGAGCGTTTTGGACAGGAGAAAATATGAAGGAGAAATCAATGCATCCATTAATTGATAGAGAAAAACAGAAGCGGGCGAAAAAATATCATAAAGACAATTTTAAAACCAGCGTTGTTACTTATATTATTTCAGGAATATTTATTGCAGCTCTATTGTGGTTTGATATTTCAAAAAATTTCGTTGTGTTCATAGATGCTATTACTAATGCACGATTTTTAATAATATTAATATACTTTACTGTATTTTATATAGTTTACAGTTTGATCACGATGCCGCTTGCATATTTTGATGGTTATGTGATTGAGCATAAATATGGCTTTTCAACACAGAATTTCAAGGCGTGGTTAAAAGACTGGGTAAAATCTTTTTTTGTGAGTTTTATACTCGGTGCTATTGTGTTTGAGATTATCTATCTGGTAACAAACATATCACCAACACTCTGGTGGCTCTGGCTTTCCATAATAATAATCATATTCAGTGTCATTCTCGCCAATCTTTTTCCGGTATTGATCCTGCCACTTTTTTACAAAACATCACCCATTGAAAACGAGGATTTAAGGAGTAAAATCGAGGATATTTGTAAGCAGACAAAGATTAATGTGCAAGGTATTTTTAGTATTAACTTATCCAGTAAATCGACTAAAGCAAACGCCGCGGTTGTTGGCCTGGGCAATACGAAGAGGATTCTTATCGGCGATACTTTAATTGCCGATTATACTGAAGACGAAATCCTCGCCGTACTTGCGCATGAAATTACGCACTACCGAGAACATCATGTATGGTGGTTAATTTTATGGCAATCATGTACTACGATCGTGATGTTTTATGTATTTTATCTTATCTATCCGTATATCTATGGACTTGTGGGTTTTGGAAAAGCCTCTGATATTGCTGCATTTCCATTGTTTGGAGCAATCTTTGCAGTCCTCGCTTTTGTTCTGAAGCCGCTTGGTTCTGCGATCTCAAGATATTATGAACGAAGAGCAGATAAAGGCGCACTTAATTTAACTAAAGATCCAGAAAGTTTTATAAGCCTGATGGCAAAGTTTTGCAATAAACAACTTTCAATTGCCTATCCAAATCCATTTATTGAATGGTATAAATACTCCCATCCCTCACCAGGTAACCGGATCAAATCCGCGGAAATCTGGGAAGCTAAACAATGATATCCACATATACTAAGGAGACCATTAAATAGTTTAATCAAATACTGCTCAATATATGTCGTCATTTTCCTGGATTCCCTGGTTCCCCTGATCAAGCTTGTCCTCTGACTTGATCAGGGGATCAGAGGACAGGTTTGATCCTCCGGTCAAACCGGAGGACGCAATCCACAGGAAGAAATCTTCTGGATTCCCGCTGGAGTTTATCCCGCACTTGATGCGGGGCGGGAATGACACCCAGCAGAAATTTATGTCACAGAGCACTAGTTTGGTCTCCTTTATGTCTTCAGTTTTGCCTTGAAAATTACCGTTACAAAGAGCTCAATCAAGAAACCGTAGATAATGCCCATTACTACTGAACCGATGAGAATAAACATCTTTTTTTATAGTAAGGATATAGCTATGCCGGGTTTTATCAAGGTATTAGATAATTGACATACGGCGATTTTTGGGTAGAATAAAGCTAACGGTTGCAGTTAGCTATTTTTTGTTGCAATGATTTGGTCATTGCAATGCCTGATAAATCAGGCAACTACAGGGGAGCAATGCCTGATAAATCAGGCAACTACAGGGGAGCAATGCCTGATAAATCAGGGGTAACTACAGGGGAGAAGAAAGAGACAGTTGTGACTAAAACAGAAGAAATCATGAAACTTTTTTGATTGTATTGCGTATAATTTAGTGTATACATAAAGAAGGCTTGAATGGACACAAAAAAGGTTCAACAAGGCGATGAAAGGGCTTGAAAAGGCTAACAAAAAGCGGTTAAAAGGGAAAAATAATGCGAAGCATATTTCACTGGGTAAAGAATTTAGGATTTCGGTATTAGAATTTACAAAAAAGGAGGATGTGGATGACTAAAATAATGGATATTTTTACTGCACCAACTAAGGTTTTTACTGGTTTAAAAGAGAAGCCAGAGTGGGCAAAGCCTTTTATCATTGTCCTGATTATCATTGCGCTTAGCTCAGCATTTACAGTGATGCTGACAAAAGACGCAATAATCACACAACAAGAAGAAGCATTAAGAGAGAGAGGCTTGAGTGATGAACAAGTTGAACAGGCAAAGAAGTTTATCCAGGGACCTTTGCCAATAGTATTTGGTGGTATTGGCGGCGCTTTTTTTACCGCGGTACTTTTATTGCTCTTTGCAATTATATTGAAGTTACTTGTTCCAGTATTTGGCGGAACGAGTGCTTTTAAGAGCGTTTTTTCAGTGGTTAGTTTTTCCGCGTTGATAATGGTTCCTGCTGCAGTACTTAAACTGATTCTAATCGCGATCACCAAATCTCCATATGTCACGACATCACTTGCATTGCTTGCTCCTAATATAGAAAAAACTTCATTTCTCTATCAGTTCCTGGCTGGTTTTGATTTTTTTGTTATCTGGGAAATGATCCTCGTTGCGCTCGGCATAAGCATAATCAACGGGGTCAAGAAACAAAATGCCTATATTCTTGTATTCCTCGTCTGGTTCGTATCGATTTTTGTTGGTATCGGTCTTGGTACTTTGCGCGGACCTGGCGGTTAAGTGGAGAAAACATGATAATTCTTCTACTTTTTGCCCAGGTTGATTCATTATCAATGGATCAGGCTATTGATCAGTTATTGGCACAAAGTCCGGCGTATTATGAAGCAAAGATATCCCTGGAAAAATCACGCATTTTATTTTATCAAACTTTAAGTAGTCTTTTACCAACGATCTCATCCACGGCACAATATACAAGAACAGAGACTAATAATATTGAGACCAGCATGTATTCAGGTACGCTAAACTTGAATCAACCGTTCTTTGATCTGGACATACTAAGTTCGGTTTTTGTCAGTGGGCGACAGATAAAAGGCAGCAGGATTGTCTATAAGTCAGCGATTGCGGGTCTGCTCTTGAAACTCAAGACTGCTTATTATGGTTTGATAAACGCGCGGGAACTACTTAGTTCATCTGAGGCAACTATTGAACGGGCTGAGAAAAACCTTGAGTTGGTCAAGACAAAGTATGAACTCGGTGCGGCATCTAAACTAGAAATGTTACAGGGTGAGGTTTTTTATCTAAGTGCATTGCAAGATAGGGCAAAGGCTAAAACCCTGGAAATTACCGCTCAAGAGGAACTGAAACTGGTTATTGGTTTGGATAACGATATTTATTTGACCGATACATTAGTGCCGCCGGATAGCACTGAGTTTCCGTCGCTTGATTCGTTATTTACAATTCTGGAATCGGTCAACTACAATATTCAGATTGCTCAAGAAATGAGAAATGCTGCGAAGCTGAATTTAATATCATCATATCTTAAATTTCTACCTAAGGTTTCTTTTTTTTACGGCTATACATACAGCTCTGACTCATTGGTTTTTGACTTTCAACACGTAAGAGATAATGCAACGAGAAACTACGGAATCAGCATGTCATTCCCGATTTTTGAGATCAAATCATTGATATTTAATCACCTCAATGCAAAAAAAGAATTCCAACTCAAGGAATTAGAGAAAAAGCGTGTTCTGTTGGAAACAGAGAAATCCTTAAAGACAACCTACTTTGCTTTGCGGGAGTCATATGACCGGCTCCAATTTGCCCACAAGGCTTTTGATGCGGCAAACGAAGCATCGGTTATTGCCCGAGAGCAGTATGCACTTGGTATTGTTTCTTTCTTGGAATTTTTGACTTCTGAAAAAGACCTTTATGAGGCTAAAATGTCCTACCAATCTTCATTGAGCGACTTCTATATTCAAAGGGCAAGCCTGTCCTATCTATTGGGTGAGTTATCATTCAATAAGGAGCGATAATGAAAAAGAAGATTTTAATAGCAATTGGAGCAATTATCATAATATCCATAGTCGTAATATTGAACCTGACCCAGCGTGAGGGTGGAAAAGATATTGAGGTTGAAGTTGCTGACAAAGGTGATATTATTTCCGAAGTTACGGCATCAGGCGAGTTACGGGCAAAATCCCAGGTAGATATCTCGGCCGAAACAATCGGTCGAATTCAGAAGATATATTTCCAGGAAGGAGATCATGTACAAAAAGGTAATTTATTGATTACCTTGAATGACGTTAATGCTCGGGCGAGTAAGAAACTCGCTCAAGCGCAGTTAAAGCAGGCTGAGCAAAACTATGAGCGAGGTAAAAAGCTCTTTGAGAAGGAATTAATATCAAAAGAAAGTTTTGAAAAAATAGCACTAAGTTATGAAATAGCAAAAGCGCAGTTCGAGCAAGCTTATGATGCTTATAAGAAAACCAAAATATACGCCCCTATTTCCGGGAAAATAATGAAGATCAATGTTGAAGAAGGTGAGACTGCGGTTATGGGCACGATGAACTATCAGGGCACAGTGCTAATAACGATTGCAGATTTATCTCAGATGATCGCCGTGGTGACAATCGATGAGACTGATGTTCCCACTGTTGAAATTGGTCAGGCAGCAGAGGTAATTGCTGATGCCTTACCTGACTCAACCTTTTCTGGGGTTGTTACCAAAGTTGGTTTGATGCCCATTACGAGCCAGTTAACGACTGAGCAAGCAACTGATTTTGAGGTTGAAATAGAACTGGGTGAATTCTCACCATTTCTCAGACCGGGGATGAATGTTAAAACCGACATTATTACTGATGAGAAATCAGATGTTCTGACTGTGCCAATTCAGGCATCAGGCAAACGCAAGATTGACGATAAGCTCAAAGAAACTGTTTTTGTTGTCCAGGATAGCAAGGCAATACTTACTGAAATCATTGTGGGCGCATCGAGCGACACAGAAGTTGAGATTATTTCAGGTATTGACGAAGGTGATACAGTGATCATTGGTCCGTATCGTGTTCTTTCGAAGCTAAAGGATGGCCAAAAAGTAAAACCTAAAATTAAAGATGAGGACGAGTCCGATTCCTCATCAGAATAAGTGTAATGAACAAAAAGACAGATATCATATGTCGTGCCGTGGATGTCAAGAAAACCTATTGGCGAGGTAAGGTTGCAGTTGAAGCACTGCGTGGTGTCAGTTTTGATATTAAAAGGAACGCTTATATTTCTATTATGGGACCATCAGGTTCAGGAAAGTCAACCTTGGTTCACATCCTCAGTTGTCTGGATACGCCTACTTCAGGTGAATACTATCTTGAAAATGCCCTTGTCTCAAAATATTCTGACGAGGAACTCGCTAAGGTAAGGAATATATTCTTCGGCTTCATTTTTCAAAGCTTCAGTCTTCTACCCCGGCTGAGCGCTTTGGACAACGTGGCGTTGCCTTTGATCTACAGGAACGTAAGCAAACATGAACGCATCGCAAAGGCAAAGGAGATAATCAAAAACGTAGGATTGGCTGATCGAATGCTACACCGACCCAATGAACTGTCCGGCGGCGAGTGCCAGCGTGTTGCTATTGCACGCGCTTTGGTAAATGATCCAAAAGTGATATTCGCTGATGAGCCAACCGGTAATTTAGATTCAAAGACCGGCGCTGAGATAATGGAAATATTTGACCATCTTGTTGATGAAGGCAATACCGTGGTTATGGTGACTCACGATGTGAATGTGGCGGCGCATGCGAGAAGAACTGTGAAGCTAAAGGATGGTTTAATAGCCAATGATTGAACTACTCAGTAAAATTACACTTTCTTTTCAAACCTTTAAAACCCATAGACTGAGGTCGTTTCTCACAATGCTCGGTATAATTATCGGGGTTACTACGGTCATCGCAATCCTCTCTTTGATAGAAGGACTCAACCGTACAGTTGCTAAACAGGTACAGTCGATCGGCTCAGACCTCATCTTTCTTCAAAAATTCTCCTGGGTCAGTACTGGTCACCGGGATTTGGACAAACTCGCCGGTCGTCCAGATTTGCTTCCAGATGACGCTGAGGCAATCACCAAGTTGAGCTCGGTTGAAATCGCGATCCCCCAGACCAGTCGACAACTGCAGAAACTGAAATACAAGGACAATGAAGTGTCGAACTCATCAGTGGCTGGTTCTGATGAAAACTACTCATGGGTGAATAACTATATAGTCGAAAGTGGTCGCGATTTTTCAAGAGATGACGTTTTACACCGCCGCGCGGTTGGGATCATAGGTTCGTACATAGCTACTAATCTTTTCCCGGATGAAACTGCGCTTGGCAAAGACCTGCATCTTAATGGTCACCGTATCAAAATCATCGGTGTATTTAAAGAGAAAGGGACATTCCTTGGAAACAGCCTTGATGATTTTATCCTCATTCCATACACTGTTTTCGAAAAGTTTTTTCCGAGACCAAGAGGGACATTGTGGTCGCGGGTCTATGGCGGCTATAGTATTAGTATTAAGGCAAAGGATGGGATGAAAATCGAGGAGACGATTGATCAAGTACGCGAGCTAATGCGGCGGCGTCATGGTCTTGGTTTTGATAAAGAAGATGATTTTGAACTAAACACGCAGCAAATACTCATGGAGCTTTATCAAAGCATAACAAATGTAGGGTTTATTGCCATTGTAGCTATCGCCGCTATTTCATTGGTCGTTGGTGGGATCGGGATTATGAACATTATGCTCGTCTCGGTCGCCGAAAGGACGCGCGAAATCGGTATTCGCAAAGCAGTTGGTGCCTCAAACAATAATATTCTTGCGCAATTTCTCATTGAATCAATCGTCCTGGCGCTGATCGGTGGTCTAATCGGTATTGTATTTGGAATGCTGTTGGCTTGGTTGGTTTCGGCGGTGTCGCCCCTCAAGGCATCAGTGTCTTTCTGGATGATACTTCTCGGCTTCGGATTTTCCGCGTCGGTCGGCATCTTCTTTGGTATTTATCCAGCACGCCGGGCTGCTTCACTCAACCCGATTGAGGCACTCAGGTATGAATAGTGGGATCTGATTGACTTTGTAATGATATAGGATAGAATTGATAGTATGAGAGAGATATATTATGATGAGTTGACCGGGTGCTACAATCGCCGGTTCCTACACTATTGGATTGAAAACGAAATAAAAAGGGCAACGCGGTTTGCCACGAAATTTGCTTTAATTCTTTTAGACATAGATGATTTCCGCAATATAAACAATAATTTCGGGCATTTAGAAGGCGATAAGGTTTTGATCGAGTTTAGCCGTGTATTAGGTCTTAATATTAGGGAAGTCGATAGTTTAGTACGCTATGGCGGTGACGAGTATCTTATTTTAATGCCTAACACCGATGAAAAAGGGGCAATCGAACTAGCTCAGAGAATTATGGACGATCTCAATAATACTGAGGTTGCTGGTCATGATATACATTGCAGTTTAGGTTATGCGGTATTCCCTGAGGATGGCACAACACCGGAACTACTGATTAATCAAGCAGATAATTTGATGTATAACGCAAAAGAACATGGGAAAAATAGAATCGGCTGGAAGCGGCAGGCAGTAAAAGTTCTCAAAATCCCTTCTCCTGAAACCATTGGTCGTGAAGATGAAATAAATTGGTGTATCAGTGAGCTCGAGGATTATGGTACACTATTTGTTGCCGGTGAAGCCGGTATAGGGAAAACGCGGCTCGTGCTTGAGATCAAAGAACGTATCAATGCCCCGTTTTTACTGAGAGGTAATGCCTATGCAGCTTTGACAACTGTACCCTATCACCCTTTCAAAAATATGTTTGGTGAGATGATTAAACACGACTTCGATATGGTCCAGCGGGTCTTTAAACAACTACCCGCAGTGTCCCAAGCTGAAATCATGAAGATGTTCCCGGCCGAGAGTGCGTTGAACGTGGCGTATACAGAGAGTCTTGATAAATATAGGTTATACCATTCAGTAAGTGAGTTCTTCCAGAAGATTTGTGTCAGTTTTGCTCCGAAGACAACGGTGTTATTGTTTGATGACCTTCACTGGTTAGACAAACCGAGCTGTGAACTCATGGATTTTGTAATAAGAAGTGGACATGAATGCTTCAAGATATTCGGTACCTATCGGCTTGAAGAAATAAAGAGCTCGATAATTGCTGAATTTCTTGGCGTGTGGGCGCGGGAAAAGTTGTATACACAAATAACTGTTTCTTCGCTGAATGAAACTCAGACTGCTCAGCTATTAAAAACCATTATGGGTTCGGCGCCGGGTTCTGGGTTTAAACATATCTATAAACAGAGTGGCGGTAATCCTTTCTACATCGAGGAAATTATCAGAGAATTAGAGCGACAAGGAAAACTCTACTGGAACGGAAAGGAATGGGTTTTCGCCAAGAAACTCGAAATAATGATACCGGCAACAATTGAAGAAACAATAAAGAGAAAACTGAAGTTTCTTAATCCAGAAATAAAGAAATATTTGGATATTGCAGCTATTTTCGGTCAGGAATTTGCCGCTGAGATCATTGCGCTAGCGAGCACGAGAAATGTTGGGCAGATTCTTGATGCCATTGACGAGTTGACCAGGTTGGGTTTTCTCAAAGAACGCAGCCACGACAACTATTTCTTCTCTGAAGATATTGTTCGTCAGATAGTATATAGGAATATCGCGCGCCGTGACTTAATGAAATATCACCAGTCAGTGGGTGAAACAATAGAGATTATGTATCGTAATGTGCTGCCAAATTACTATGAACAGCTGGCGACCCATTTTATGATGGCGGACAATGCAAATAAGGCGCTGTATTACTCAAAGAAAGCCGCACTGAAAGCGAAAGAAAATTATGCGCACAGTGCAGCGATCAGATTTTTTGAGAATGCCCTCAAATACGAAGATAGTATTGGCGAGATATTTGACATAAAATTTTCACTTGCTGAAACATTTTCGTTGATTGGGAGTTTTGACAAGGCGATTGAACAGTTGAATGTCTGTTTGAAGATAGACCCAAATTCCTACAAAGTACATGAGAAACTCGGCGCGGTTTATGAAGATATGGGTGATTACAAGAAGAGCATAAGGCAGTATCGAATTGGATTGAAGCTAACCAAAGGAACCGATGCTGTATACACATTCAAAAGCGCGATTGCCTGGTTGCATACCCGCCTAGGTGACTACACGCAGGCGCAAGCCGAATGTGAGAAGATATTATTGGAAAAAAGACAGTTGAGCAAACAGACTCTTGGCGACACCTATTTGATTCTGGGCGTTGCATTTATCCGCTCAGGGAAGTTTAAGAAAGCTGAAACATACATAAAAAAAGCACTGAAAATTCGTGAGTCAACCGGGGATCGAAAACGTATCGCCGCGTGCTATCTTGATCTCGGGTTGAACTATTATGAAAAATACAATATGAGGATGAGCCAGAAATTTTACGACCGAGCCTTGAAGATTTATCAAGATATCGGGCACCAACAAGGTGTTCTTATAACTTGTAACAATATCGGTGCCCTGCATGCTAACTCTGATTTACCCAAGGCTGAGGAGTATTACCTCAAAGCACTGAAACAGGCTAAATTAGTGGGTGCAAAACGGACTGTTGTGTATCTTTATTTTAATCTTGGAGCAATTGAATTCAATCGTATGATGTATGATCAGACTATCCTCCACTACAAAGAAGCTCTGAAACTGGCAAAAGCAATGAACTTCCATGAAGGGGTTGTGTTCAGCCACATCGGGTTGAGTGATTTTTATCGGGAACATGGTAAGATAAAGAAAGGCAAGCAGCATTTGGAACGAGCAATCCAGGCAGCAAAACGAGTGGATATGAAATACCTTCATATTGATTGCGTAAAAGAAGAAATTGACTATCTTCTCCTTGAACGAAAACTGAAAAAAGCAGATGTTCAATCAAAGAAAATGTTGACTGAGCTGCGTTTGGAACGGAATATTGCATACAAAATCAACAGCTTTATTTACCGGGGCAAGATTTTTGCTGAGCTAAAGAAATACACTAGAGCCCATACCTATTACAAAAAGGCGCTTACATACATAAAAAAATATCCCAACAGCCGATTGGCTGGTGAGGTCTACTATTTACAGGGTGTTGCGTACAAAAAACAAGGGAGAATGAGAGAGGCTTTGAAGATGTTTCTGGAATCAAATTGCATTTTCCGGTCGACCGGGAACTTACGGTTCTTAGACAAAATAGAAAAAGAAATCGCCGAGACGCGTATCTAAAAAAGCGAAATGCGTAGGGAGTAAGGCGTAGCGCGCATTATTACGGAGAACATTAAATAGTTTAATTTGATAGTTCCCTGTAGCCTGATACGGGGTTTCCTATGTCATTCCCTGGCAAGCCTGTCCTCTGATTTCCTGATCAAGTCAGAGGACAAGCTTGATCAGGGGAACCAGGGAATCCAGAAAAATAAAGAATATACAGAAACCTGGATTCCGCATCAAGTGCGGAATGACAACATACATTCGGCAGTATTTGATTAAACTATTTAGGGTTC
>JAUWCU010000162.1 GCA_030609135.1 Candidatus Stahliibacteriota bacterium
ATTGATTGCTCTTTTTTATATCGTATGCACCGATAATCTTATTGTTGTTCTTAAGCAAATAAAAAAGTGTTGTACCCACTTTACCGCAGCCAATGAGTCCAATGTTCACACCGTTATTATAATCTGAATAGAAATCACGTCAAGGCAACATATTGCAAATTCCAAGCTCCAAATCCCAAATTCCAAACACAGATTATTTTTTCGCAGTTCTTGGTTCTTGGTAGTCTTGGCTCTTGGAACTTAAATCTGTACCTGCGTCATACTTTGCGGGATATCGACATCAATATTCTCTGCTGTTTGGATAGCTCTTTGCAGAACAAGGGCTTCTTCGATGTCGCCATGGATCAGGAAGATTTTCTTTAGCCGACCGTTATTACAACTTTTTACATACTCGAGCAGGTCATCACCATCGGCGTGGGCGGATAGACCACCCATAAAATAGACTTTGGCGCGCACTTTGTAATCCTCATTGAATATCCAGATTTTGTCCGTACCTTCCAGAATCTTTCTACCCAGGGTACCGCGTGCCTGAAAGCCGGTCATGACGACGATGGTGCTGTCCTTTTCAATAGCGTGAATAAGATGGTGCGTGACACGACCACCTTCACACATCCCGGAAGCTGACACTATTACCATTGGTCCGCTTTGACTGTTTAGGCTCCTGGATTCTTCTGAATCTTTAACATAGTTCATGCCTGCGAAATTGAATGGGTCACCATCAACAAAAATCTGGTACGTTTCTTTATCAAAACATTCCGGGTGGTCTCTAAATACTTTGGTGACATTAGTTGCTAACGGGCTGTCAACATAGACGGGTAAGTCCTTAAGACTACCGTCTTCATAAAGGTCCTTAAGCATGGTTACTAAAACCTGGGTTCTCTCCACGGCAAAAGCGGGGATGATTATTTTGCCGTTTTTCTGTCTGCCTTTTTTTATAATGCCCCTAAATTCATCAGTTAGTCCTTCGAAAGATTTGTGGGTTCTGCCCCCATAGGTAGATTCAAGGATCATGTAGTCGATATTTTCTATAACTGTAGGGTCTTTTATGATCGGCATATTCTTTCTTCCAAGGTCACCGCTAAAAAGGATTTTTTTACCGTCTGCCTCGAGCAGGATTATTGATGAACCCAGAATGTGACCAGCATCATAAAGGGTTGTTTTTACACCCTTTACCGGTTCAAAAGGCTCGCCATAATTGACCGCTGAGAAATGTTTGATGGTTTGTTCAGCATCGGCAACTGTGTATAGAGGTTCTTTCAAAGGCAGTCCCTTTCTTTTGTGTTTTTTGTTTAAATACTCGATATCGTATTCTTGAATTTTAGCTGAATCAAGGAGTAAAAGCGAAGCAATATCTTTGGTCGCGGGCGTGCAGTAAATCGGTCCTGAGAAACCACGTTTTGTCAAATTAGGCAAGTTTCCAGAATGATCAATATGCGCGTGGGAAAGGATTACTGCTTTTATATCCTTTGGTTTGAAAGGAAAAGTTCGGTTTATGCGTTCAGCTTCTTCGCGGTGTCCCTGGTATAAGCCACATTCGAGCAAAAATTTCTGGTTGTTGTATTCAAAGAGATGGAGTGACCCGGTTACCGTTCTTGTCGCCCCGATGAATGTAATATCCACACGTTATTATAGATAGAACTGCGTGCAAGTCAATGGTAGTTGCCCGATTCATCGGGCAGTTATCCTCTCATTTACATTCATCTCGCTACCCTCGATATCTTCGATAAGTAATTCAGTAATTGAGTTATTGACGCTTTTGAATCCTAACGGATTGGAAGAGACCCACACACCTTTTTTAGTCTGTCTGATGATAACCAGGCGCTTAACCAGTATACATAGTGCAAATTGTGCGCTCCGTAAGAAAATAGATAAGTAAAGGTGTGGGGTGGAAATGAGATTTCATCTGGAAGGGAGCTGCGTTGGAATATTGTATTATAACGAATACGATCTACGAGACACGAGTACGACTAAAGTGTAGTTGCTCGATTCATCGAGCAATGTCTGATAAATCAGACGACTACATACTAACTCCGATATGCCATTACTCCATTACCCCGATACATGTATTCATCAGGGTCCCACAACCGCTGCGAAGCAGCCATACCTCTTGTCTCCAATAATCAGTTATGTTTCCTTGTTTCCCTCGCCCCTCTGGGGAGAGGGAGAGGGTGAGGGGTTACTGCGCCTTACGCCCTACTCTCTACGCCTTACACTCTTGTCCTTGGTAGTCTTGGTTCTTGGAGCTTGGAACTTGGTTTAATGTCCGTATTTTTGGTCGATGATTCTTATGAATTCCTCAGCTTCTTCAGGTGAGAGTTCGTCCATTTCATCATACGGATCATATTCATAGTATGGTGGCGTTTCTTCCTGGACTGTCTGTTCGGGTGAGGGACGGAAAAAGATAAAATAGCCGAGCGCTGCGGCAAGGAGTCCTGATGCTGCTATCGGGATGACGACTCGGAATGGGAATCTACATTCCATTTTTTCATGGATTATCTTCTCATGTATAGTCACCACAAAATTTTCCCAATATGTTTCCTGGAAATGGCATTCACAAGTTTCGGTTTCCTCTAACAAGCAGGTTTTCATGCACCCACTCAAAAGCTGTAATTCTTCAGTGCACATCGGACACTGTTCTACGTGCTCGCGTATTTTTGCCTCTTCGCTCGGGGCTAATTCGCCAAGGACCAAGTCGATCATTTTTTCCTGAACATCAAAGCAATTCATGCTCGATCCTTTAACTGATTCCTGAGATTTTTTACTGCCAGATGATGGTTAACTTTGATCGTGCTGATAGGTTTATTGAGGATGTCGCTGATCTCTTGGTAGGAAAAGTCCTCGAGCGTACGGAGCGTGAAAACAGCTTTCTGAACCTTGGGCAATTTAGCTACGGCGGCGTGAATCATTTCCCGGAACTTTTTGCTTTTATAGATTTGCACCGGGTCATCACGTTTGGAACCCGTGATTTCTTCAAAGAGTTCTTCAGTAGGCCGGCGTTTCTTTATGTAGTTCAGGCAATTATTGACCGCAATTCTGTATAACCAGGTTGAGAATTTTGACCTTTCCTTGAATTTATTGATTTTACGGTATGCTTTTAAAAACGTTATTTGTGCCATATCTTTAGCGTCATCATAGTTTCTCAGGATCTTATAGCAAAGATCGTGGATTTTAATCTGGTGTCGGCGCACCAGTTCATCAAAAGGCGCAACTTCACCGGCCTTAACGAGTTTAATAAGTTCATAGTCATTGAGTTCCTGATATTTAGACAGCCGCTCGGTGAATTCGTTTACCCCGTGAAATACTTTTTTTCTCTTAAGGGGTTTTTGTTCCTTCATCTGCGAGCGTTTTCTATTATCTTCAACCACGTTTAAATTACTCTTATTTCACAGGGTTTACCCCGTGAAATACTTTTTTTCTCTTAAGGGGTTTTTGTTCCTTCATCTGCGAGCGTTTTCTATTATCTTCAACCACGTTTAAATTACTCTTATTTCACAGGGTTTACCCCGTTAGATATATTACTCCGAACATATAATAGTTTCAATTATGTTGTGGAACCTGTCATTCCGAACTTGTTTCGGAATCTCGATAAAGTGAGACTCTGAAATAAATTCAGAGTGACAATAGTGTAACATGCTAACGAAATCCACTGAA
>JAUWCU010000123.1 GCA_030609135.1 Candidatus Stahliibacteriota bacterium
GCTTTAAGAATTCAATTTCCAGGTGCCTTCTATCATTAACGGGCGTAAACGCCCTACTCCTAATTCTCGGTCACCCTGTAGAGATTTGACCCCATTTTACTACCTGAGTAAGTTGCTATTTACCTCTCTAATATTTTATGAAGCTCTCTGAAAGCACTCTCCATTGGTAGAATCTCGATTTTCCCTTCTCTCATATAGCGTTTGCCGCCATAAATAAAATAGGCTTTTGCCATTGGATAATCCTTGAGAAAAGCCTTTAAGCCCCTTAACATTGATACCGATATTCGGCGTGTCCTCTTTATCTCAAACGCTTTTATCCCTTTCTTGCCATACAATACGAAATCTACCTCAGCATTGTTTGAGGTTTTCCAATATGATATTGTATAACCGAAATCAAAGATCTCGTTTATCGCCCTCATTTCTTGAAACAGCAGTGTTTCGCAAGCAGGACCATCAATCTCTTCAGGTCTATCAAGTGGTCCCATCGGTCGTACAGCACGGAAAACACCGACATCAAAAAGAAGAAACTTTGAATGCGCCACAAGTCTACGCTTCGCTCGTTTGGTGAAAACTGGTAACCGACACGCGATGAGTAGATCTTCAAGAATAAAGAAGTAATTTTCAACAACTTTTCTTTCGACAGCGCACTCGCGTGCTACTGCAGAAATATTCAGAACCGAAGCTTGTGAAAAACTCGCCGCTTCGAGAAATCTGGAAAAAGCACCTAAATTTCGCGTCAGTCCTTCTTGACGAATCTCTTCTTCCAGATATGTTCTCACATAACTCTCAAGATAGCGCTTTGGATCGGATTCAGTATAGGCGCAAGGAAGTTGTCCATATTTCAGTGAATGCTCTAAATTGAAATCTTTGCCTAATTCAACAACCATAAGAGGATGCATTGAATATCTGAAGGCTCGTCCGCCCAAGAGATTCGGTCCTTTGCGTCGCAATTTCCGAGCGCTGGAACCTGTCAGTATGAATTTATACCTGCGTTTCTCAATCAACCGGTGCACCTCGTGCAGCAACAATGGTATTCTCTGCACTTCATCAATGATAACCCAATCTTTGAAATCCTGCGGGATCAAATTTTCAAGTCGCTGCGGATTAGCAAGAAGGTCATTGAAAAGTTCAGCCTCCAGCAAATCTAAATAGATCGCTCCAGGAAAAGTCTGCTTGACCCAGGTGGTTTTTCCAGTACCACGTGGACCAAATAAGAAGAAGCTCTTAGCTTTTGGTGGCTTAATCAATCTGGAATACATGATTCCATTTTACATATATTTTTGGAGTTGTCAAGTCCAAATTGCATGCGACCAAGTTATTAGGGTCAAGTCTCTGTAATGCGATAAAACTGGATTGCCCGATCGAGTCGGGCAATGACCAGGAACCAAGCTCCAAGAACCAGATCCCAAATAACTCAGTAACTTAATAACCTAATAACTCAATTACTCAATAACTGTCTGTGTATTAGGCAAAAAAACTGGATTCCCTGGTCAAGCCAGAAAATGACCCCGTACAACTTCGTTTTACGGGGCAGGCATAAGGGGCTTGTCGGGCAATGAACATCATTAGTTCAAGTGTCATTATCCAGCCATCCTCTGACTTGATCAGGGGACTGGATAATCCAGAAAAAGAATGCCAGGACGCAGAATCGAACTGCGGACACCCGGATTTTCAGTCCGGTGCTCTACCAACTGAGCTATCCTGGCTTGGTGAAACCATTGTACATAAATTTTATGAGAAGTCAAGACGGAACAGATGGCTAAACAGAGTTTAGCGGTATTGGCCACCGCACTTTTGATAAAGTGCGGGGCGGTTATGGTTCACTGACGTGAACGGTTTTGGCTCTACGAGCGGGGCTGATTGAGTATGGGGGTGTCGGCGTAACGGAGAAATAGAATATGAAACGGAGAACACACTTCGTTGAAGACATGTCGCTTTGCTCCTGAATCAGCCTGATTATGTCACTAAGTCATTAAAGACGTTTGGATCGTTACTAAGGAAAACATATAATAGTTTCACTGGATTTCGTTAGCATATTACACTATTGTCACTCTGAATTTATTTCAGAGTCTCACTTTATCGAGATTCCGAAACAAGTTCGGAATGACAGGTTCCACAACATAATTGAAACTATTATATGTTCGGAGTAATAATATCGTTTAGAACGTTTATAAGGATCTATACTTGATGCCTTAACGCTCTAATCATTACTCCCTACGCATTTCCCTGTACTCCGTTACTCCCATACTCCGTTACACCGATACTCCGATACTATTTTTCTTTTTTCCGATTGACATACCGATGAAATTAGCTATGATACTAAAGTGGAGGTAGTATGAAAAGAGATTTTATATCAATTTTTGATCTAACTAAACAAGAGATTTTTGAAATATTTGAACTGACAAAAAAGCTTAAGGAATCGCAGAAAAAAGGTATCCAGCACAAAATGCTCAAGGATAAAACCTTAGCCATGATCTTTGAAAAACCGTCTTTGCGCACGCGCGTGACCTTTGAAACTGGAATGACCCAACTCGGTGGCCACGCCATTTACTTAGGACCAGGTGATGCGAAAATCGGCGCCCGGGAAACCGTGGCTGATGCAGGAAAAAACCTCAGCCGCTGGGTAGATTTGATAATGGCTCGAGTCTTTGTTCATAAAACAGTTGAGGATTTGGCGAAAAACGCCACAATACCAGTTATTAATGGTTTGTGTGACCTGGAACACCCTTGCCAGATAATGTGTGATCTCTTTACAATTATTGAAAAGAAAGGTATGCTTGACACAGTAGTTATTGCCTATCTGGGCGATGGCAATAATGTGTGTAATTCATTTATTGCTGCCTCTGCCCTACTCGGTTTCCAACTCAATATAGCAACGCCTAAGGGTTACGAACCTAATAAAGAATACCTTGCCAGGGCAAAGACAGTAGCCCTTGTGAATGATCCAAAAAAGGCAGTTACTCATGCTGATATAGTCTATACTGATGTCTGGGCATCAATGGGTCAGGAAACAGAAGCCGAGACGCGCAAAGAGCTATTCAAACCATTTCAGGTGAATAGCCAACTCCTCGAGTTGGCAAACAAGAATTACATGGTCATGCACTGTTTGCCGGCGCATCGCGGCGAAGAAATCACTGATGAGGTAATTGATGGACCGCGTTCAATTGTCTTTGACCAGGCTGAGAATCGGCTCCATATCCAAAAGGCAATCATGGTCTGGCTCTTAAAACAATAAGTTAGTATTCATGAACTGGCATTGTAAAAGTATCGAAGATACATTTCAAACTCTGGGTTCATCCAAACAGGGACTATTTACAGAAGAGGCCAGGGAACGCCTCATAAGTTTTGGTCCTAACACAATAAAACAAGTCAAAAAGAGAACGGTCTTACAAATGGTTTTTGATCAATTCAAGGATTTCATGATTCTGGTGCTTATTGCCGCGGCGGTCGTTTCAGGTATCATTGGTGAACCCAAAGATACCATAGCCATTTTGGTAATTGTAATTCTAAATGCGGTAATCGGCTTTGTCCAGGAATACAGAGCTGAGAAAGCAATAGAGGCACTGAAGAAAATAGCGGCACAGGTAGCAACAGTAATCAGGGATGGAGAACCAATCAGTATCCCTGCTTCTGATATTGTACCTGGTGACATGATATTACTTGGGGCTGGAAACATCACACCAGCAGACATGAGGCTTATCAATGTCGCACATTTCAAGATTGATGAGTCATCACTTACCGGAGAGTCCGTACCTGTAGAAAAACATACAAATCCGCTTCAGGATGATATGATGCCCTTGGGTGATAGAAAAAACATGGCGTATAAAGGCACCATAGTTACTTATGGTCGGGCAAATGGGGTTGTCGTCTCAACTGGAATGAACACAGAATTTGGAAAAATCGCCACGATGCTTCAAGAACAGGTGGAAGTAAGAACACCACTTCAAAAGAGGCTTGCAAAGTTTGGCAAGAAACTGGCTATTGCAGTACTTATGATATGCGCTCTGGTCTTTGGTATCGGCCTTATCAGAGGAGAACCGCCCTTATTAATGTTTCTGACTGCTATTAGCCTTGCAGTCGCGGCGATCCCTGAGGCTCTTCCAGCAGTCGTAACCATCTCCCTGGCTATCGGCGCGAAGAAAATGGTCAAACAGAATGCCCTCATAAGAAAACTCCCGGCTGTAGAAACCCTGGGTTCGGTTACTTATATCTGTTCAGATAAAACCGGAACTTTGACTCAGAATAAGATGGAGGTTCAGGAGATATACATCAGTGGCAAGACAATTAAACCTGAGAATATTTCCACTCAACAACGCTCAATAAACAAGCTATTCATGGCAATGGCACTCAATAATGATGCAACCAGACAAAAAGACGGTAAATATCTTGGCGACCCTACAGAGATTGCCCTTTATACGATTGCTGAAGAGAATAGATATAAAAAAGAGAACTTGCTTGAAAATTATCCACGGATTGCTGAAATTCCCTTTGATTCAGAAAGAAAATGTATGACTACTTTCCACAAAACACCTGAAAAAGGGTATATTTCTTTTACTAAAGGCGCAATTGAAATTTTACTCGAGAAATCTACAAATGAAATAAGCATTAATGGACAATCTAATATAAATAAGGAAAAGATTCACCGTATGAGTGAAGCAATGGCTCAAAGAGGTTTAAGAATACTTGGCTTCGCAATGAAGAACTGGAACACTCTCCCTGAGGACGTAACCGGGAAAAACATTGAAACAGAACTTACATTTTTGGGGTTTGTCGGGATGATAGACCCACCAAGAAAAGAGGTAACAGACGCCGTAGCATTGTGTAAATCCGCCGGCATTAATCCGGTTATGATAACTGGGGACCATCCAATAACGGCAAAGGCGATAGCCAGAGAACTTAATATAATTGATAATGATGAGGAAGTTTTAACGGGCCGAGATCTTGGAAAACTATCAACCAAGGAATTAGAAAAAAAAGTTGAGGATATAAGGGTATATGCCAGGGTTGCGCCCGAACAAAAACTTAAAATTGTGAAGGCACTGCAAAATCAAGAACAGTTCGTGGCAATGACTGGAGATGGTGTTAATGACGCTCCGGCATTGAAAAGCGCTGATATCGGCATTGCCATGGGTATAACCGGCACTGATGTCTCGAAAGAGGCATCAGATATGATACTGCTCGATGACAACTTTGCTACAATCGTCAGAGCGGTGAAAGAAGGAAGGCGGATATTCGACAATATCCGAAAGTTTATAAAATACACAATGACCAGTAATGCCGGTGAAATATGGACGATATTTCTCGCACCTTTTTTTGGGCTTCCGATTCCTCTTTTACCGATTCATATATTATGGATTAATCTTGTAACTGATGGGTTACCAGGACTTGCCCTGACTGCAGAACCAGAAGAAAAAGGGATAATGAAAAGGCCGCCAAGACACCCTAAGGAAAGTATATTCGCTCACCACCTCGGTGTGGATATTATCTGGGTAGGTCTTTTAATGGGTGGTGTTTCAATATTTTCTCAGGCCTGGGCAATAAAGACCGGCCATACATCGTGGCAGACCATAATATTTACTGTCCTGTGTTTGAGTCAAATGGGTAATGTACTCGCGCTTCGTTCCGAAAAAGAATCGCTTTTTTCTTTAGGCCTATTTTCCAATATACCACTACTCGGTGCGATTCTTTTGACCTTTGTGCTTCAGATGGCAATAATATATGTGCCGTTTCTAAACTCTATATTTAAAACCCAGCCCTTAACATTGAATGAACTTGTCATATGCTTGGTTTTATCAACCGTAGTGTTTTGGGGAGTTGAAACAGTAAAGTGGATAAGAAGGAGAAGTCGAGATGCTGAAAAAACTTCTTAAACCTAAGATTGAAGAATTAATCAAACAAAAGGATTGGCGAAGACTTAAACAGGTATTATCAACCTGGCCAGGTCCAGACACAGCTGATTTATTGGAAAGTTTGGAACAGGAAGATATGGTTATTGTTTTTCGTCTTTTACCTCGACAACTGGCAGCTGATGTATTCAGCGAAATTGATGTTGATAAGCAGACCGATCTTCTGCAGCAGATAAGCAATGAGCGCATTCGGGATATTATTTCGGAATTGGCGCCGGATGATAGAACAGAACTATTTGAGGAACTTCCGGGAAAGATAACCCAGAGGATCCTTAATTTGCTGCCTCCAGAGGATCGCAAAGAAACACTACAATTACTTGGTTATCCAGAGGACAGTCTTGGACGTCTGATGACACCAGACTACGTTGCGATTCGAGCTTACTGGACTATTCAAGAAGCATTGGAGCATATTCGCCAGTACGGTCGCGATGCTGAAACAATTAATATGGTTTATGTAGTTGACGAGAACGGGCATTTAATAGATGATATACCATTGCGAAGATTAATTTTGGCTGACCCACAACACAAGGTTGAATCTATTATGGATAAGAGATTCATCGCAATCTTAGCATCAGAAGATCAGGAGCAAGGTATCAAGATAATAGAACAGTATAATCTGGTTGCCCTGCCGGTCGTAGACTCAGAAAATGTATTATTGGGAATTGTGACCGTGGATGATATTCTTGATGTATTGGAAGAGGAAATTACTGAAGATGTTCAAAAAGGAGCAAGTGTTGCTCCTCTGGACATGAGCTATAGTGCTGTTTCTGCATGGCGTTTATATCATAAGCGTATTGTCTGGTTATTGCTTCTGGCATTTGCCGGTTTTCTTTCAGGAAACGTTATTGCTGCTTTTGAAGAGACAATAGGAACAATCATTGCGTTAGCTTTTTTTATACCGGTATTGA
Organism: Candidatus Stahliibacteriota bacterium; assembly: GCA_030609135.1. Lineage (GTDB taxonomy): Bacteria > Hydrothermota > Tepidihabitantia > SM23-42 > SM23-42 > JAUVZL01. The sequence continues at coordinate 6,815 of JAUWCU010000123.1, forward strand.
TTGGCACTGGAGGTAATACAGGTACCCAATCAGCAACCCTTATCATACGTGCCATAGCTACTGGAGATCTCACTCTGAAGAAATGGTTCAGCGTCATGAAAAAGGAGTTATTGGTTGGTATCTTATTGGGTACATCACTCGGTGTTGTTCTTTATTTATTGAGCTACTTTTGGAAAGGCAATCCTGAGATTAGTTTGGTGGTCGGTATGTCAGTGGTTGCTATTGCATTATGTGCAAACTTAGTTGGCAGCTTATTACCGATAGTTCTCACAAAACTAAAGCTCGATCCTGCGGTGGTTAGCAGCCCACTCATCACGACAATAATGGATGTAACAGGTTTGTTAATCTATTTTTCGATTGCAATATGGCTGTTAAAGGTGTGATGTTCAAAGAATGCCATGAAAGAGGT
>JAUWCU010000127.1 GCA_030609135.1 Candidatus Stahliibacteriota bacterium
GGGCTCGCCCTGTAAAATACAAGATATTTGTGGTTTTTACCACATTAATCTCTTTGCTAAACTTGTTTTCTGTAGACATCGCAAGTCTCTTTTTATTATTTGACGGGGCTCGCCCTGTTCTTTCTTTGGCGAATCCCAACCAATGTCGGGACAATCCTGCGTCTCCTGCGAATGAAATGATACTGCGAGCGTAGCGATCCTGCATTTACAATGAAAATATATGTGTCACTGATGATCCTCCTGAACCACCCATGTTCTGAGTCAACCCGATCTTTGCGTTCTTCACCTGACGTTTACCGGCATTTCCACGCAACTGTTCAACCACCTCAACAACTTGCGCAATACCAGTAGCACCAACCGGATGCCCCTTTGATTTCAAACCGCCCGATGGGTTGATTGGAATTTTACCTTGCAAAACCGTGTTTCCCTGTTCAGTAAAAGGACCACCTTTGCCTTTTTCAGTAAAACCCAATTCCTCAATAATACATATCTCGGCGATTGAAAAACAATCATGGACCTCAGCCACATCAATATCTGATGGTTTTACTCCAGCCATCTTATAGGCAGCCTCGCCCGATAGTTTAACCGCTTTCAATGCTGTTATGTCTTCACGACTATGCAGGGCAAGTGTATCAGTGGCGGCACCTGAACCGAGTATCCTAACCGACGGTTTTTTCAGCTGCTTGGCAAAATCAACTGATGTGAGAACAGCGCATGCTGCGCCGTCAGATACTGGCGAACTGTCGAGCACAGTCAACGGATCGGCAACCAATGTCGCATTCATGACTTGCTCAAGGGTGACCTCTCTTTGAAATTGGGCATTGGGATTCATCGCACCGTTGTGGTGATTTTTTACTGATACTGCAGCCAGCTGCTCCCTTGTTGTGCCATAGCGATGCATATGTGCTCGAGCAATTAACGCGTAAAGACCAGGAAAAGTTACGCCTTGATACACCTCATATTCCTGATCTGCGGCGGTGGCAAGCGCGTAAGTAGCATCAGCGCCGTCATTCATCTTTTCAACGCCACCGACCAAAACTATATCACTGTAACCAGAGGAGATTTCAAAAAGACCGAGTCTCAACGCCATGCCGCTTGAACAACACGCTGACTCAACGCGCATCGCTGGTATTGGTGCCATGCCCAGATAATCAGCCATCAAAACACCAATGTGTTCTTGACCAACAAAAAGTCCTGGGGTCATTGCACCTACATACATCGAATCAATATGATCCACACCTGCGTCATCGATTGCCTTTAGCGCAGCTTCAACGAATATGTCTCTCAGAGACTTTTCCCAGAGCTCACCAAATTTCGTCATCCCACAACCAACTACTGCCACTTCTCTCATACTAACCCCCTTTACTCATTCATTATGATCTTACCCCGATACTTCGCGTACTGTCCATAATTAAGGTAAATACGGTTGTTCTCAAGCATACTTTTCAGCTTTTCTGCTTTGTCACGCACATCATCAATCCGTTTGGTCATTTTGAATATGAATGCGTCACTGCCCGCGCCTGAACCAAAAGAAACCAATAGTATTAAATCATCTGGTTTGGCAATATCGAGCGTCGCAGCAAATCCCGTAGGTGATGACCCTGAATAGGTATTACCCATTAATGGTACAATCCAACCCGGTGCCATCTGTTCCTTGGTAAATCCCAGTTTTTTACCGACAGTTAAGGGAAATTTTCCGTTCGGCATGTGGAAGACTGCATAAGCAAAATTTGATGGTTTATACCCGCTCTTATCAAGAATCGCTTTTGCGGCACCTAATATGTGTTTGAAATAAGCCGGCTCGCCAGTAAATCGACCACCGTGCAATGGATAAAAAGCCCCTTCTCGTCGCCAGAAATCTGGTGTATCGGTCGTGTATGAAAAAGTATCCAGGACTTCAGCGATAACACCCTCTTTTCCAAAAATGAATGCTGAACCACCAGCTGATGCAGAGAATTCAAGAGCATCACCAGGTGCGCCCTGCGAAGTATCAGCCCCAACACCCATAGCATATTTCACCAGATCAGCCTTGACCAGACCGTAGGCAACAAACATTGCCTCAGTTCCTGCCTTACAGGCGAATTCATAGTCAGCAATATGAACATTAGGAACAACACCCAATGCTTCAGCTACTACGGTCCCGGATGGTTTTACAGCATAAGGATGCGACTCTGAACCGATATAGAGGGCCCCAATTTCACCAGGGTCAATACCAGCTCTTTTTAATGCATTCTTTGCTGCCTCAACAGATATGGTAATGGTATCCTCATCCATGCCAGGTACAGTTTTCTCGTTGAGCATCAAACCTCGCTTCACTGTTACCGGATCCCTGCCCCATTGATGGGCAATCTCCTCAACCTTGATCCTGTATCTCGGTAAATAAGAACCATAGCCAATAATACCAATCATTAAACCCCCTTTTTCCTTCGGAAAAATAGATGCAAACAGATTTGCCTATCGGCAAATTAAGATGCAAACGGATTTAATATGATAAAAATTCTGTTTACATCCGCCTTCATCTATCTGAATCTTCCTTTCCAAGATCATATCTTGGAAAGGGCTTGTTCTAAATCTGCAATAAGATCCTTGGAACTTTCAAGCCCAACAGATATTCTAACATAACCTGGGTTAATCCCGCACCCACGTAGTTCTTCATCTGAATACGTAGAATGCGTCATTGAAGCAGGATGTTCAATCAAAGTATCAACATCGCCAAGGCTAACCGCGATAATACATAACTTAACCGAATTCATGACTATTTTACCTGCCTCTTTTCCTCCTTTTACATCAAATCCAATCATTCCGCCGAATTTACTCATCTGTTTTTTCGCTAAGTCATGTCCAGAATGCGTAGGCAATCCAGGATAGTAAACTTTTTCAACCTTATTATGTTTGGATAGATACTCGGCAATTTCCATGGCATTGTCACAATGTTTTTCCATTCGAACTGCTAATGTTTTCAACCCCCTTAAAACAAGCCAGGCATTAAAGGGCGAATTTGAACCACCAATCTCCTTACCAATCTCCCATAACTCTTTAATGAACTCCTTCTTGCCAGCAACTGCACCACCAATAATATCACCATGACCACCAAAATATTTTGTCAATGAATGGAGAGCAATATCTGCACCATGTTCAATCGGCCTTTGTAAATATGGCGTGGCAAATGTATTATCAACACACAAAGGTATATTTTTGGCACGGGCAATTTCCGCACATCGAGCAATATCAATGATTTTCAATGTCGGGTTTGCCGGGGTTTCAATAAAAATCAATCGTGTATTTTCCCTGATTGCCGAAGACAGTTCATCAAGGTTAGCAGCATCAATAAATGTGGTCTCAATACCGAACCGTGGTAAAACATTCTTGAATAAGGCAAAGGTGCCGCCATAAATTGTATTATCAGAGACAATATGCTCACCTGTTTTCGCAGTAGTTGCTACAACATTGAATATTGCTGAAAGCCCTGAGGAAAATATCATCCCAGCCTCGGTCGATTCCAATAATGCTATTTTACTTGCCAAAAGGTCAATAGTTGGATTGCCAAGCCTTGTATAAATATATCCTTCTTCTTCACCACTAAAAACTCGTGCCCCATGATCAGCATCCCTGAATGCAAAAGTTGATGTCTGATAAATTGGCGGCGCAACAGCACCGGTCATTTTGTCAGGATGTTGTCCGCCATGCACGATCTTTGTTTCAATATCCATTATTCCTCCTTAAATTTTGTTAAAATTTGATACACACAGATATATGCGGATGTAGACAGATAAATACCTATTATGGTTAAAGCTAGTGCCCTATTCTTGGCGCAATTCAATCAAAACTCCACCCATGTCTTTGGGATGGATAAAAGCTATCTTTTTCCCGCCGGCACCAATTTTTGGAACCTCATCAATTAACCTGACATTGTGGCTTTTCATGCCGGCTAATGCCTTTTCAATATCAACCACGAGAAAACATAGGTGGTGTAATCCTTCACCCTTTTTTTCTATGAATTTGAAAACAGCGCTCTCTTCACTTGTTGATTTTAATAGCTCAATATGGGTCCCACAGATATCCAACTTAGCAACTTTAACCTTTTGATCCTTGATCTCTTCAATACTGACTAAATCCAAACCCAGTACATCTTTCCATATGTGCAATCTATCTTCGATAGATTTGACCGCAATACCTATATGATCTAGTTTCATAATAATTTCCGTTCTTTCGCGTTTTGCTCGAGCGTTTGACGAAAATCCGGGTGAGCAATAGCGATAAGCGCTTTGGCGCGTTGACGCAGGTTTTTGCCGTGCAAATAGGCAATTCCGTATTCTGTTACCACATAGTGGACATCTGCCCGGGTCGTCACTACGCCTGCACCGACCTGCAAAGTGGGCACAATCTTGGATAGCTTACCACCCTTGGCAGTCGAAGGCAAAGCGATTATCGGTTTTCCGCCTTCTGATTGAGCTGCACCTCGGATAAAGTCAACCTGACCACCAAAGCCTGAGTAGATTTTTGTACCTATAGAATCCGAACAAACCTGACCGGTTAAATCAACCTCAATCGCCGAATTAATGGCGACCATCCTATAATTCTGCCCGATTATATAAGGGTGGTTCGTATAATCTGTCGGGTGGGTTTCAAAAGTCGGATTATTATTTATCGACTCATACAATCTCTTTGAACCAAGGTAGAAAGTAGCTATGACCTTGCTATTATGGAGGGTCTTTTTCGCTCCGGTAATAACACCTTCGTCAATTGCCTCGATAATGCTATCTGAAACCATCTCAGTATGAATGCCAAGATCTTTCTTACCAAACATCGCTTTTAGTGCAGCATTGGGGATACCACCAATACCAAGTTGAAGCGTGGACCCATCCTCAACCAAACTGGCAACATACGAGCCGATCTTTTCCTCCACTTCAGTAAAAGGAATTGGTTCTAACTCAAGTAGGTCTTCGGATATTTCTACTATCTTAGTAACACGCGAGGTATGTATAAAAGAATCTCCCAAAGTACGGGGCATTTTGTCGTTAACCTGCGCCACCACAATCTTTGCAGTCTCAGCAGCCGCTTTCGAAGCAAGACACTCAACGCCGTAACTCATAAAACCATGTTCATCAGGTGGTGATAAATGCATCAAGGCAACATCTATGGGCAACAGACCCAAGTGGAAGAGACTGGGGATTTCGTAAAGAAAAACCGGGATATAGTCTGCTTTGCCTTCGTTTATAGCCTTACGATCTGCTGGACCGACAAAGAGCGAATTGTGCCGGAAATGTCCTTCCATGCCCGGTTTTGAAAGCGGGTCGTCGCCGAATAAAAGCACATGTGTAATCTCAACATCCTGCAGTTCCTCTTTGCGCAGTGCCAGAGCCCCCATAAGTGTAGACGGTGATGCTGCGTTACCACTCACATAAACACGATCCTTGCTTTTGACGACTGACACTGCCTCTTCGAGCGAACATTTTTTCTTTTTGTAGTTATCAAACCAGCTCATGGTAAGTACTCCTCCTTTATAACACCATGCTCAACATAAATACCACGATTCAAAATGTAGTTCTCTTTCAGTGCGGTGTTGAGACCTTTTTTAGTTATTATTTTCAAAAATGGGAAAATCCCGGAGCTAATCGCATGCGTCGCAGTTCGTGCAACCAATGTTGTGGCATTCGGCATGCAGAAATGTATCACGCCGTCAACCGTATAGATGAACTTGCCGCTCGGAGAAATCTTCGAAGTTTCTGAGCAACCACCTTGGTCAATTGAAAAATCAATCAATACAGCTCCACGACGCATTGATTTCACCATCTCCTTTGTAATTAGAATCGGTGATCGTTTGCCTGGTTCCAATACCGCACAAATGAGTACGTCGGCAAACTTGACGAGCTTTTCAATATTGTGTTTTGTGGAAAACATCGTCGTTATTCTACTGTTGCCAGCCTGACATACAAGGCTGTTGAGCTTGCCCCGAATAATGTCAAGCACATAGACATTAGCGCCTATTGCCGCGAACGATTTTGCGGCATTGCAACCCAGAGTGCCAGCGCCAAGGATCACGACCTCTGCCGGGGGGATACCAGGTATACTACCCAGAAGAATACCTCGGCCGCCACCAGGTGATTCCAGTAATCGACCAGCAATCTGCACCGAGAGCTTTCCACCCATCTCACTCATCGGAATCACCACGGGGAGCCGACCATCCTCATCCTGCATTATCTCATACCCGACAATCGTCATCTTCTTATCCTGGGCAGTCTTTATAAATTCCTTACGGGCCGTGACCATATGTATGAAACCCATTATGGTCGAGCCCTCCTTCATGTACTGGTATTCTTCCTGTTGAGGTCTTCGAACTTTTAATACAACATCAGCCCGTCGATATGCCTCTTCTTTCGAGTAAACAACCATCGCACCAGCTTTCTCATAGTCTTCATCTGAGAATCCTGCAGCTTCACCGGCTTTTGATTCAACATAAAATTTCGCGCCGTACAGCATGAGTTCTCTTGCTGCCATGGGCGAGAATCCGACTCTGTATTCCGGTGTATTCTTGAATGGCGGTGTTTCTCTAGGGATACCAAAAATCATAAAACCTCCTTTTAAAAAAAATGCAGTAATCGCAGTATCATCCCGCCCATCATTGATGGGCGAGGATTCGCAGTATCGTTCCTAACGGAACTCGCAGTATCGCCTTCGGCTCGCCCTGTAAAATACAAGATATTTGTGGTTTTTACCACATTAATCTCTTTGCTAAACTTGTTTTCTGTAGACATCGCAAGTCTCTTTTTATTATTTGACGGGGCTCGCCCTGTAAAATA
>JAUWCU010000150.1 GCA_030609135.1 Candidatus Stahliibacteriota bacterium
AATTATGTTGTGGAACCTGTCATTCCGAACTTGTTTCGGAATCTCGATAAAGTGAGACTCTGAAATAAATTCAGAGTGACAATAGTGTAACATGCTAACGAAATCCACTGAAACTATTATATGTTCTCCTTAGTAAGATAATCAGGCTGTTGATTTAGTGGAGTAGGGGCTTTCCTCCAGAACCGATGGTTCTTACGGAACCAGAGGTTAGCCCCGTCAAAAGCAATGAAATTTCATCAGTTTTCACGAGCCCCGTTTAAATACTAATTTCAGTATACCATAAACATTCTGCTATGCCTTTATTTAACGGGGCGAGCAATGACAAAAGAATAATGAGATTTAAGGTATTCAGTTTTTAATGTGCATCAGTTGACAAATCTGTAAATCTAAATATACTAACAAACATGAATAAAACACTATTAATCATTAAGCCCGATTCGGTAAGGCGTAATTTAATCGGTAAAATTCTCAACCAAATCATTGACGCGGATTTCAATGTCCGCGCCATGAAAATGGTGTGGCTCAGCAAAGAACAGGGCGGTGAGTTCTATGCCATCCATAAAGGTAAGGACTTTTATGATTGGCTCGTAAACTTCATTTCTTCCGGTCCAATCGTTGTCTGCTGTCTGGAACATCCAGAAGGACCTGCCAAACTTCGAGAAGTGGTTGGAGCAACCGACCCAAAGAAAGCTGCTCAAGGCACGGTGCGCAACCTCTATGGTTCGTCAGTTGGTGAAAATGCCGTGCACGCCTCAGCCCCTGACGAAAATCCTGACCGAGAAATAAAGTTCTTCTTCAACGAAAAAGAACTATTCGAATACTAACGATATAGAAGCAGTATCGCTACGCTCGCAGTATCATTCCATTCGCAGGAAACGCAGTATCATCCCACATTTTTATCAAAAGTGCGGGATTCGCAAAAAATATCATCGGCGAACCCTGTTAGCTACCATTAAACAATCACAGTTACCTTCATTTCAATATATTTGCAGAATAGGATCAAGCCGAAGGCGATCCTGCGAGTCCCGAAGGGACGATACTGCAAATCCCGAATATCTTGTCGGGATGATCCTGCGAGTTCGCCTTAGGCGAACGATACTGCATTTAATTCCCTCTTGACTAAATTTTTATTATGATTAGAATATTTTCTGTGAAGTGGACATTGCTACTTATCTTCCTCGTTATATCTTGTCCCAGACCAGGCATCATAAAAATAACTGAACCGGACTATCTCAAAGAAGCCAAATGCCATTACCAGAAGCAACCTTTGTATGCTTACGCTTTGTTAAAAGATTCGGTGACAAGCACTGAACACATGCAGGAGCGGGCATTGATCTTAGCCCGCATCTACATTGACCAACGTGAATATGAACGTGCCGCCGCAGTGCTGGACAGCGTAGCCTGGGCAGTTGCTCTGACGCCATATGAAAAAGACATTATTCTGCTCAAAACTGAAAGGTGGGCAATGCTCACTCAAACCACCCAGGATAGTTTGCTCAAAGGCATTGCCTTTTACCATTTTGGGAATAGCGAAAAAGCCATCCAATGGCTTACCAAGCCGTTCAAACCTGACGATTATCGATTAATCCACCTCGCAAAAGCTTATCAACATCTGGATGATTTCAAGAATGCCTTTGGCGTACTAACATCAATTGATTCAATAAGTTCCTATTTGCACGCTGACTACCAGGCTCTTTTGTTTAACCTCTTCCTCAATATCGAAGATACCCGCATTGTACACCAGGAACTCCCCAAGTTAGAAAAACCCAGTCTCCAGGAGTTCATATTACTAAAAATCTACGAAAAGCAAAAGGACAAGAAAAACATGAATAGCACGGCGTGGAAACTGATTAGGGAATATCCTGAATCAGCTGGTGCATACTATGCAACTAATATTGTAAAACCCAGGACCAAAGCCGACCACAAATCATTCGGTATGGTCTACTACCATCACCGCAGTTATGACCAGGCTCTTAAACATTTCGCAAAATCTGTTGCCGATAATGCAGTCAACTACTACACCGGAAGAATATATTATAACCGGAGCAGTTACTCTTTGTCTTTAAAGTATCTGGCACGCAGCAACTGGTCAGCAGCACACTATTACCGTGGCAGAGTTTACGAGAAACTCAACAAATACGAAAGGGCAATTGCGGTCTATGATTCGTTGCAGACTCTGAACAAAAAATCCAAATATGCCAAGCGCGGGCTTAAAAGGAAAGCGTTTTTATACGAAGACATCGGTGATACACTAAGAGCGGTGGAAACATTTTTAGAAATCAACGAAAAGAACACACGTTTCCGAGCGGCTATGCAGCTATTTAGAATCGGCAAGTTAGTAAAGGCAGATTCAATACTAAAAGTCAGCGCCGACCCCGGATTTCTCTATTGGCGCATAAGGATCAACGATCGACTGGGCCAGTCAACTGAGGATCTAAAGAATTATCTGGCAGATGTGTTCCCGCTGTCCTACTACAATCTGGTAAGAAATGGAAGTGATCTCGTCTTTGATACCCTACCTTTAGATAAATGGATGGGTAATTTTGCAGACAGCACAGTCTCGTTCAGTTACCGCGACTTACAGCATATAGTAAAGGCGATTAGATACTTTAAACTGAATGAAATGAATTTCGGCATGAAGGAACTGGATATGATCGAAGATAAAAGCCCCCAAGACCTTCTTTACCTGAGTAGACTCTGTGCCCAGTATGGTGCTGACCGTTATTCTATCCTCTTTGGTCTACGTGTGAAAAAAGCCGCAAAAAAGAAAAATATCATGAAATGGCCCTACGAACTCTATAAGTTAATGTATCCCGTGCGTTACACGTTCACAATAATGGACCAGCATATTGATTTGGGTTTGTGTTTAGCAATGATCTGGCAAGAAAGCCTTTTTGACCCCGACGCTGTTTCCTCAGCAAATGCACGAGGGATCATGCAAATTATCCCACCCACGGCACAGGCAATTGCCAAGGAATTGCAGGTTGAGTCTTATTCCCTCCACGATCCATCCGTCTCCATAAGATTTGGGTGTTATTACTTCAACAACCTGCTCAAAGATTTCAATTCAGTACCGTTATCCCTTGCCGGGTATAATGCAGGACCAATGCGGGTGAAGCGCTGGATAAAACAAGACCCCAATTACGAAATGGATGTATTTATTGATTTAATCCCATATAATGAAACGAGGAATTACATCAAACTAATCCTCAGCCGTAAGAAAATCTACAATAAATTGCTCAAGGGTTAATTTTGGTTTGCCGGCTCTTTGGGCTTTTGCTTTTTCTCCTTTTTGAAAAAGAGTTCCCGAATAAGAAGCACTAAGGCGCCAACTGTTATAAAGGCATCCGCGAGATTGTAGGTAAACCACCGTAGAGTACCAATACCCATGTCAATAAAATCTATGACATGATCTAACCTTAACCGATCGATTATATTGCCAACGGCACCGCCGATAATAAAACCAAAAACAATAACGCCGATTCTGTCTTTGAAAGATAACGCGATATACGTCAAGATCAATACACCGATTATGGAAAAGACATAATAAAGGACAGTTGGACCAAAAGGAATGCTGAAAACACCATAGGGGTTATATGTGAGTTTGAACCGCAGAAATGAACCGATGATATTTAGTGTTTCAAATGGTGTTAAATAGTAATCAATTACCAACTTGGATATTTGATCAACCAATAATGCACTGATCGCGAATATTAAGAAAATCTTGATGTTTTTTCTACGAAGCATTGAATGATATTTTGTCTGAGGTTACTTCTGAGAACCTGTAGAGCACGTGATGCATTTTCGCGCCTGGGGTAAGAACTTTAACCGTCTTTTGCTTATCGCTTTGCCACAGCTCTCACAAAACCCATACTTTCCTTGATTTACTTTATTCAAAGCCAGGTCTATCTCAGAAAGAGCCTCACGCTGTGTTGAAAGGATCTGTGAGGTTAACTCGCGCCGTTCAGTCTCGGTTCCTTGATCTGCCATATGATTGGAATAAGCCGAAAGATCACCTGAGGACTCATGGGATTTTGATATTTGACTGCCTTCATATTCCAATTCCCGCAATAGCTTTTTTCTTTCTTCGATCAATTTCTTTTCGAACTGCTTTAGCTCTGATTTTTTCATACCTTTGGCCTTGGTCATCTTACTTTCTCCTTTAACATATTGAGATAGGACTTCGCCTTGATATCTGTTGAATCACGATCCAAGGTCTCTTGCCACTCTCGTCGTGCATCGTTGAATCTCTTTTGTTGATAATAACAAAGACCCAACGTAGTTTTTGCCTCAAGATAACCCTGATTGTTTTGAAGAATCTCCTGGAGCAGTTTTTCAGCATCCCCATACTCAGCGAGTTGGAGATGTGTCTTTGCTAATTTGAGCTTTATGTCGAGAAACGATGAACTTACTTCAATAGCCCGCTTATATTCGTCTTTTGCCTTCTTATATTCTTGCAGTTCATAGTAAGTATCGCCTAATTGGGAATAGGTATTGGCGAGCTTCACCTTCAGCTGCGGAGAAAGCCCCTTTTCCTTAGTTTCCAACTTGGCTGCCTGTTCAAATGACTGCTTTGCCTCCTCAAAACGACATTGTTCATTTTGTATAATTGCCATGTGGATATAGGCTTCTATGTACTCAGGATTCAGCTCAATTGCTCTTTTGAAACTATTTACCGCCTCTTCATTATTGCCAGATAGAGAAAAGGCCAAACCGAGGGCATTGTGAACGTCAGGATAATCAGGGTAAGTCCTGACAACTAATTGTAATTTCGCAATCGCCTTCTTGATTTTCCCTTTTTCGCAGAGTCCAAGCGCCTCAGTGTATATTTTCTTGGTCTCTTTATCCATGAATAATTATAACGAAAGTTTATTGTTTGTCAATGCTGTGGTTTTCTG
>JAUWCU010000011.1 GCA_030609135.1 Candidatus Stahliibacteriota bacterium
ATGGTGGTTTTAATAGTGCGGAGTTTCGACGAAGACAGTTATCTAACGGGGTGAATTGGGTTTCTTTTAGTGCAATAACTGCGTTATTGCAATGCCTGATAAATCAGGCTACTACAATTTTAGGATAGCTAAACTGTTACGTGAAAGGAGGCGGTAATGGCAACTAATTTAGCATTAGATGATAAATTAATCATCCAAGCGCAAAAGGTAGGACATCATAAGACTAAAAAAGAGGCGGTTATGGCTGCCCTAAAGGAATATATTGCGCATAAAAAACAACTGAAGATTCTCAAAGTATTTGGGACAATTGATTTTGATCAAAATTACGATTATAAAAAGGCGCGAAAAAGATGAAAATCCTGGTTGATACCTGCGTTTGGTCTCAAGTTCTTAGACATAAAAAACCCAATGTAGAATTAACAAACAAATTGAAAGATATGATAAAAGACGGGCATGTTGTTATTATTGGTCCAATACGGCAAGAGATCCTTTCTGGAATTCCAAAAAAAGAACAGTTTAAAAAATTACAGGGAATTCTTACATCTTTTGAAGATATTCTTCTTGAGTCCGAGTATTTCGTAAAAGCAGCAGAGTTCAGTAATATATGTAAAAGCAAAGGTATTCAAGGTTCAACAACTGATTTTTTAATTTGTGCTGTTGCATATCTAAAAAATTTTCTAATCTTTACTACGAATATTGATTTCAAAAACTACAAGAAATACTTACCAACAAAATTGTTTGAATAACGAATTTTTTAATTGCTTAACAATGCATGCAGCAGACTCGATTTCTCGCCGCTGACTCGAAGCATCAGGGCTATTATTGGGGTCAAGTCTTCACAGGATAAAAGCAACAGGATACTGAATTCTTTGAGGATTAACAATGAGAAATTATATTACCAGAGGTTTACTCATTTCTTTAAATTGATTAGCATAAATTGTTATATGGATAGTGAATTTATCACATACCGACATTGTCTTTGTTGATTAAATTTTAGAGAATGTAGCGGTGCGATTTATCGCACAAAAATAAGGGTTGTGCGAAGCAAGATAGCACGAATGAAGTGAGTGCCTATCTGACGGTTTTCATTGTCGGATAAATCCGACCGCTACAAAAAATTATTGTAAAACATAAAATGTGGGTAAACCTCTGTATTGTATGTTGTCAATGTAAAAACTTGATTCTGTTTATACATACATTTTGTTGACATTTTTTAAAAAAAGTATATGCTTATCATATAATTATATAATAATTAGACAGGAGAAATATATGGCAAAAAAAAGGACATTTAATGATCTTGGACTTTCAGCAAAAGCACTGGATGCAATTGATAAAAAGGGGTTTGAAGAGCCAACCGCAATTCAGGTTATAACTATTCCTGTAATGCTAAGAGATGATACTAATATCATAGCTCAAGCCCAAACCGGTACAGGCAAAACAGCTGCATTCGGATTACCTCTGATAGAAATGGTTAACACCGATTCCAAAACAGTTCAGGCACTAATTCTGGTTCCTACACGAGAACTAGCCATTCAGGTGTCAGAAGAAATCAATTCACTCAAAGGAGACAAGGATATTAAAATAGTACCGATATATGGTGGTCAATCTATTGATCAGCAGTTACGCAGATTAAAAAAAGGTGTGCATATTGTAGTTGGGACTCCCGGTAGGGTAATTGATCATCTTAAAAGAAAGACACTAAAGCTTGGAAAAATCGAGCACCTGATATTTGATGAAGCAGATGAAATGCTAAATATGGGATTCATCGAAGATATGGAAAAAATAATGAAGCATACAAATCCTGATAAAAGAACGCTATTGTTTTCAGCAGTAATTCCAAAAAGGATAAAGGACCTTGCACACAAATACATGGACGGTTATGAGCTTCTTACAGTTAAGAAAGAACCACTGACAACCGATCTGACCGAGCAAATATACTTTGAGGTAAAAGCCTCTGATAAATTCGAGGCACTATGCAGGATACTTGATATTGAAGATGGTTTTTACGGTTTGGTTTTCTGTAGAACAAGGAGTGATGTGGGTTCTCTTGCAACTCATTTAATAAATAGAGGATATGATGCAGAAGCTATTCATGGAGATATTCCACAGGCGCAAAGAGAAAGAACCCTTGAAAAATTCAGGAAGCAAAAAGTCAATATTCTTGTGGCAACAGATGTTGCAGCACGTGGAATTGATGTTAATAATCTCACCCATGTTATAAACTATTCACTACCTCAAGATCCGGAGTTGTACGTTCATCGAATAGGTCGTACAGGAAGGGCCGGGAATGTGGGCACTGCTATTACGTTTATTACTCCAAGTGAGTATAGGCGACTGATGGTCATACAGCGTCTCGTCAAGACTGATATTAAAAAATCAAAAGTACCAGAGGTAGAAGATATTATCAAAGCCAAAAAGAAAAAGATATACGATGATCTGACTGCCATTTTTGAAGATAAGATCGATACTAAATATTATAGCTGGGCTAAGGAATTGCTTGAGGACAATAATCCGACAGAAATATTAGCTGCTATACTTAACTATTGTTTCGACGAAGAACTCAATCCTGATGTCTATGGTGAAATAAAAGAGGTTGGTGCAAAAGGAAAGCAGCTTGACGGGCAGGGTAAAGCAAGACTTTTTGTCGCACTTGGTAAGAAAGACAAGATTACCGACAGAAAACTTATTGAGCTTATTATGAGCAGAGTTTCGGTTAAGCCCAAATATATCAGAGATATACAGATAATGGACAAATTTTCTTTTATAACTGTTCCTTTTGAAAAAGCAGAGAAAATTGTTGTTAGTTTTAAAAAGAGAGGTCAGAAGCCGTTAATCACCCATGCCAAGAAAAAAACAGATAAAAAAGGCAAGCAACGGAAGCGCAGGGCGCGCCGCTGATGCCCGCCGTCAGGTAGATAAAGGAGTGGGAAATGAAATATTATGAAAGCCATGAGGATGCCTACAGAAAAGTAAAGGAAGATAATATATCCTCCTGGGATGAATTCAAAAAAGCATCAGAGTCTTTCGAAAATTTCTGTATGAAAGAATATTTAGTGACTGCACTGGACAAAATAAAGCCAATATCCAATGCAAGAGTATTAGAAATTGGCTGTGGCACTGGACCTATCTCCTGTTTTCTTGCTCAGCAAGGCTACAAAGTTGATGGTTTTGATGTTTCCCAAACTGCTATCGAAATTGCTCAGACAAATGCAAAAGCGCGAGGTTTAGATATACATTTTTCTGTGGATGATATTTGTTCTATCTCTAAAACCAGGTCTGATATTTACGACATTATTATTGACGGACATTGCATGCACTGCATTACTTATGACTCAGACAGACATGCCGCATTAACTAATGTTTTCAAGCTTCTAAAAAAAGGTGGATATTTTATTATAGAAACCATGAGTATTGAAGATTCTGCTAAATGGTCTCACAATGGACGAGTTGATGAACAAGGTATCGTATGGTGCGAGGTTAAAGAGGATTTTCCTTATGATAAAGTTAAATTTGAAGACAAATATTGGATCTGTACTCGAAGAATAATGAGCCCCTCTGATCTTGAAAATGAACTTAAACAGACAGGCTTTTTAATTGAGCATATTGAAATCATTAAAGATGAAAAATTGAATATGGCGGATTTCAGAGCAATCTGCAGAAAGCCAATGAGTGACTGAATGCAAGTAATGCTGATCTACATCATGTGATTAAACTACCGAACCAGTTGATGGAACGGAGGCAAAATTTGCCGCTTTACGCATCGAATTGCCCCGCTTATCTTTGTCAACCCGCGAGAGCATTTTTGTGTGGTTGTTCAATTCTCGCTGAAAACTTGTAGTTGCGTCATTTATGCCTGTCCTGAATTTATTGAAGGGGTGCGTGTTTACCCCGCTGGATAATAATCATCCTACGGGGTTCATCTTAAATTTCAAGTTGCCCGATTCATCCCACGCAGTAAACTAATGTAGTCGCACGATTCATCGTGCTACTTTACAAAAGGGCGGGAGTACATTAATCCACTGAATTTTGAGCAATTACCCTTTCGTTGACATCCTTTAAAAGAAGTATATACTTGTTATACAAGAAAGGAAATATGGGCATTAAAAGCCCGGCAGATTTAATTTAATTTTCTTTTATACGACATATTAGAGCCGTATTAGAAGCAGGGGATAAGAGAAGAATGTATGGTTAAAAACTTATAAATAAAGGGGTTAATGAGATGAAAAAAGAGAAAACAAGTAGGTTTATACAATCAACCCAAGCCGTATTTCTCATTTCATTAGTACAGATAAACTCAGGTTAGCCCATAAAAGAAAGGAGTTATATATGTCAAAAGTAGAGAAAATCCTGTGTTCAATTGAATCTCTCTCAGAAGAAGAATATACTCGGTTGAGACAGTGGTTTTCCGACAGGGATTGGGAAAAATGGGATAGACAGATAGAGGTAGACTCAGAATCAGGAAAGTTGGATTTTCTGATCAAGGAAGCCCTTGATGAAAAAGCAAAGGGAAAGCCAAAGGAACTTTAAATGCATAGAACAACAAACCGCTTCTGGAAATGCTTTGAGAATCTTCCTGGTTCAGTTCAAAAAGTATCAAAGAAAAGCTTTGAGCTACTCAAAACGAATCCCCTACATCCCTCACTTCATTTTAAGAAAGTGGGCAAATTTTGGTCAGTCCGAGCTGGAATTAATCACAGGGCACTCGCAGTTGAGGATGGTGAAGACTTCATTTAGGTTTGGATTGGTACTCACAACGAATATGAACGAATGACTAAAGAAATGGGCTAACAAGACACTACACCTGCCGCTATTCCGCTTTTCATTGACCTCCTTTAAAAAAAGGATATGCTTATTATATAAGACAAAACGAAGTGAGGCTTATCTGATTAGTGCAGATAAAGCTATGCAGAGTGTAATCAAGAGGAGAACTGACTATGACAAAAAAGGAATTTATGAATTCTGTAAGTAATGGACAGGAAGATATTCTACAGCGATTGCTCGATTTACTTGATAGCATGAAAATTGATTACTGTGTGATTGGTGGTCTGGCAGTCAACGCCTATGTTGAGCCTGTGGTTAGTCTGGATTTAGATTTAGTTGTTGCGGCAAAAAAGATAGATAACTTAATTGAATCAGCAGGAAAGATTTTCAACATTGAAAAATTTCCTTACAGTTTCAATCTCACCAGTCCAAAATCAGATCTGCGCTTTCAATTGCAAATTGATCCACGTTATCAAGCTTTCATTCCTCGTGCTACAGTGAAAAATGTGATGGGATATAAGATGAATGTGGCAACTGTCGAAGATGTTCTGTAAGGTAAAATATGGGTATACTCGGATGAACAAAGACGTAAGAGCAAACGTCAAAAGGATTTAGCTGATATTTATCGCTTAGTTGAAGCATATTCTTACTTAAAAGACCTACTACCAGAATCATTAAAGAATACCGAGTTTTGAGATAAAAAACCAACTTTTTAAATGGAAATTAACGGAATAATATTTAGAATCTTAGCCTTGATAGACACTGCGACAAAGTTAAATTAATCAATATTCCTTATTCTTTCTGCCAATAAGAAAAATGAATTAGAAATGAAGCAGAAATGAAAACGGTAAAATATACAATAACGCATGTAATTTAAAGAGATTTTAGAAATGAATACATACTTGACAAAGAAATCAACATAAATATAATAGGTTATGGTAATACCGTATATCAAACCCGATAAGTGGATCGCGTATACGCTCAATGAAGAATTATTTAGATACTTGACTGATGCAAAAGCTGCTGTTTTATGCTTGGTCAATATGCCTTTGCAGAGAAGCTGGGCAGAACACATGCAAGCTATTCAGTTGAAAAGGGAGGTAGCCGGTACGTCACGCATTGAGGGTGCTGACTTTACTGAAAGTGAGCTTGATGAAGCCATGAAAGAATCACCCGAAAAGCTCGTGACCAGATCACAAAAACAAGCAGCAGCGGCGGTGAGAGCATATCGATGGATTGCGAGTCTTGATTCTGGAAAGCAACTGGGGGGAAATGTGGTTTTTGAAATTCACCGCTTGATAGTAACTGATGCAGATGATGATCACTGTCCGCCTGGGCAGCTTCGAAAACAGGGCCAGAATGTAACCTTTGGAACACCTCGTCATCGTGGAGTTGAGGGTGGTGATGAGTGTAAAAAGGTTTTTAACGATTTCTGCCAGGCATTGAACAGCGAATTTTCCCATTATGATCCATTAATACAGGCGCTTGCACTGCATTATCATTTTGCGGCAATGCATCCATTCCTTGATGGTAATGGTCGGACTGCTCGAGCTTTAGAAGCTTTTATGCTGCAAAAGGTAGGACTAAAAGACGTACTTTTCATTGCCATGTCGAATTATTATTATGATGAAAAAAACGCCTATCTCAATGCACTTGCCGGAACAAGGGCACAGAACAACGACCTTACGCCTTTTTTGTTATTCGGGCTCAAGGGAATAAGACTTCAATGCGAACGATTATTATCAGAAATTAAAGTAAATGTAACAAAATCACTTTACAGGAACGTTATGTATGATTTATTTAAACGTTTACGAACGCCCAGAAAGCGAGCAATCAAATTCCGCCAGATTACGATCCTGAAGTTATTACTGGAAAAGGAACGTACTTATGAAGAGTTAATGGTCCGCACCCAAAATGAATACAAATCTCTTGCGAATCCTGTAAAAGCATTGGTCAGGGATATCAACTACCTGCTACAACTTGCTGCAATATCGTATACAAAAGTTGGTACCGATGTTAATAAATGGAATTTTTTCATCAGACTCGAGTGGCCTACAGAAATAACCGAACAAGAATTCTATAGGCGTATGAAAACAATGCCTAAATCCAAAACCCCTGGGTTCTTATAAAGAAATGACGAACACATGTCCCCTAAGATATATTCGTACCTTTTCGTTGACATCCTTTAAAAGATCTGATATATGAAATAGCCAAGAATGAGTTGTCTCCTAGCGATTTCGAGAAATATAAAAAGAGATATGGGAAAATAGAACAATGAAAAATGTTTCCTAACAATGCGCTCCACCTGACCAAAAACCTGCGCTTTTCGGTAGATGAACTCAATCGTTAGGTCTATTATTGATTTTCAAATATTACTCCGAACATATAATAGTTTCAATTATGTTGTGAAACCTGTCATTCCGAACTTGTTTCGGAATTTCGATAAAGTGAGACTCTGAAATAAATTCAGAGTGACAATAGTGTAACATGCTAACGAAATCCACTGAAACTATTATATGTTCTCCTTAGTATATAGAAAATTTTCTATGCTTTATTTTTTGAACCAAATATTTTTATTCTGTCTTCAACGACTTGCTGCATCATGTCCCGTGCTAGACCGGTGATTTTTCTTGGGTCAAAGCTTTTTGAGACCCCAATTATCATTTCTGTATAACGGACTTGACATGAGTTAGGAAATCTGACCCTCTCGGTTAAAACGTAACTGTTTAATTTACAGTGGAGCGGTACCATTTATGGCACATATACGGTTGAAATTTCAGAGTATTTTGCACGATGAATCCCGCAATTCTATTTATAGAATTATAATACGAAGCGGGATGAATCGTGCCGCTACACTTTTCCACCAAATTTTGAACAATTACGTCAAAACATATCACTTCACTATCATACACTTTCTCGTTTCTGTGAAGTCGCCAATGGTTACTCGATAGAAATAGATGCCGTTGCTCATCTCTTTTGCATTCCACCTGACAATATGCTCACCTGCATTCTCTACTTTGTCAACGAGTATTGCAACCTCCTGACCAAGAATGTTAAAAACTTTCATAGTAACCTTTGATAGCTCGGAACAGTGGTAACGAATAAAGGTCTCCTGTCTGAAAGGATTGGGGCAGTTCTGCTTCACCATACTGACCGAAGGCTTTTGTCTCTTGACTACCTCTGTTATCCCCAAGGAATCAGTCAGAAAAGGCACCGGGTCCACGAACATATTTGTTGAATCACCAAGCCCACCGGGATTGAATGCCTGATGATAAGGACCAGAAGCATGACCCCACCAGTTATATTCTGCCATAAGCAACTGTGAATTATCGGCATTGTAGGCGCCATAACCATTGTTGTAGATATTATTAGAGTCAATGACCGGGAAGGAGCCCTGCTCGCAGTAGATTCCATCACCCAGACTGTCGGCATCGTTTCCTTTTATTGTATTAAATTTAATATGTGAATCATCGTACCAGTTACAGTTGATACCTCCCCCATTCTGATAGGCTGTATTGCTGATAATTTTGTTGCTTATGATTATACCAGTTGAACCATCACAAGAAATACCACCACCATCATTAGATGAATTGCTGGTGATAGTGTTATGATTGATTGAGGAATTGCTGCCGAAGCGCAAAATACCACCGCCATTATACCCCGCTGAATTGTTGGTTATTGTGTTGTAGGTGATTGGCGCACCTGGATAATCACCATAGATGTAGATGCCACCACCCTCAGAATAAGCCAAATTGCTGTTTATCGTGTTCCCGGTGATTGTGGGCATTCCTTCATCACAATAAATACCACCACCATAGTCAGCTGTGTCACTACTTATCGTGTTACCGGTAATTGTGGGATTAGAGTAATAGCAGTGGATACCACCACCATTACTAGCCGAATTGTTGGTTATTGTATTGTTAGTGATTTGGGCGTTAGAATAATACCCGCAATAAATACCACCTCCATCACCTGCTGAATTTTCGTTTATCGTGTCGCCTGTGATTATGGGACTGGAATAGTTTCTGCAGCAAATACCACCACCATCATAATCAGCTCCATTGTCCTTGATACTATTTTGGGTTATTACCGGTGAAGAGGAATCCGCGCAGATACCACCACCATCATAACCAGCTGAATCGGCCCGGATATTATTTCCTATTATCAGAGGTGAAGAGCGGTCAGAGCAATATATACCACCACCATCCTCAGTAGCTGAATTATTCGCTATTATGTTATTTGTTATCTTTGGCGAAGAATTGGTCAAATATATACCGCCGCCATTTGGATTACCATAACCATTTCTAATGGTGAACCCTCTCATTACCGTGGTAGTATCATAGGTTGCCATCCCTGAGAAATATATCACAGTGTTTGTCGAACCACCGTCTATTACAGTTGATGGAGCTCCGGTTTCACTGAATAATTTGATACTGTTTACAAGGGGCCAGAATATGTTCTCTGTATAGGTCCCTGAAGCCACAAGCACTGTGTCTCCTGTTGATGCAGCATTCAAACCTAGTTGAATCGTTGGATAATCACCCGGCACATGAATGATTGTGCCAAACAATGGGACACTTAGAAGTAGCCCAATACATACAAAAAGAACAAACCCTTTCATCGTTTCTCCTTTCCTGGTTTATAAATATTCAGGTCATCTGCGTTGCATTTTTGCCTGTGCCAAGGCTACGGCAGACAGGTCAAAAAAGGCTGTCGTACTGCACCCCCTTATTTTGGACAAAAAGGGGCTTGAGATCCACCTGAGGTGCATAGGTATGTTACACATTTTAGATTTAGTGTCAAGAGTCATATTCTGAGGCGGATTGGGGTCAAATCCCCTCGAAAAACTCGGGACTATCGCATTTCGACAAGCTCAATACTATAGCTTCAATCTTCACGGGATAGAAAGCAACAGGATACTGATTTCTTTGAGGATTAGCAATGAGAAATTATATTATATGTTGTCAATGTACAGTGTAAAGGGCGTGTTGCCCAAATCCCTTTTTGTCATTGCGAACCCTGACCATTAAGAATTGTAATGGTCGGGGTGTGGCAATCTCATTATATTTCATGAGATTACTTCGTCGCTGCGCTCCTCGTAATGACATTTTAGAATTCCACATGCCTGAATTCGATTTGGGCAACACGCCCTGAAGATTTGACGTCAATTACCACACCCTCTCCCTTTTTTAAGGGAGAGGGATGGGGTGAGGGTTTCCTAAAATGTTCCTTAAACAATGTGTCCAAATTTCTGACTCCCCCCTTTTCGTTGATATCCTTAAAAAGAAGTATATTATTAATAAAGGATAAGAAGCAGGGGACAAGAAATGAATGCAAATAGATAGATACTCATTACAAAACATACACCTGGTCAAAGGTGTATTGCATGAATCCGTTTTCAATGCGAGAAAAGACTCTTGACAAGCCTCATTAAATGTATATAATGGTTATATACAATGAAATTTTCAGAAACAGAGATACTTACGCACGTTAGTGGTTTTGAATGGAACAAAGGAAACATAATCAAAAATTGGGAAAGACACAAAGTTACGTATTTCGAATGTGAGGAGATTTTTTTTAATGAACCGCTTATAGTACAGCATGACAAGGTACATTCGGCACATGAAAACCGCTATTTTGCATTAGGTAAGACAGATGAAGGTCGGTTGCTTTTTATTGTATTTACCATAAGAGGTGATAAAATAAGGGTTATTTCAGCAAGGGATATGAGTAAGAAAGAAAGGAGGTGTTATCAATGAAACGCTTGAAGAAAATTCCCAGATTCAGAAATGAAGAAGAAGAACGAAAGTTCTGGGCAACACATGATTCAACAGAATATGTTGATTATTCAAACGCGAAAAAAGTGGTTCTTCAAAATTTAAGACCTTCGGTAAGAACCGTATCCATCCGGTTGCCGGAATCTCTTATCGCTCATTTAAAACTCCTGGCAAATAAGCGGGATGTTCCATATCAATCGCTAATGAAGATATTTTTATCAGAAAGAATAAGAAAGGAACTCCATAGCGACAAATTATGAAAAAGATGTTTTTCAGTACTTACAAAATAAGGGAATGGCTTCATGGAAAACTGTAGTAGCAAGCAGGTTTATATCGCCAACAGCAGCCGTGATTTTTATTTTGTTCGTACAGATAAACTTAGGTTATATTGATGTAATATTAATTGTAAATTTCTTTGATCCTGAGAATGCAATTAGACGAGAAAAAAGGCTTAAGAAATATAGTCGGAAATGGAAGTTGGAGTTGATCGAAAAAGAAAATTCTAACTGGAGGGATTTGTATTATGATTTGATTCCTGGATTGCCCGATTCCCCTGATCAAGCTTGTCCTCTGACTTGATCAGGGGATCAGAGGACAGGTTTGTCGGGCAATGACCCCTTATTTGTCATCTTCCGGCTTGACCGGAAGATCCAGAAAAATAAGGAAATACAAAAGACTGGATTCCGCATCAGGTGCGGAATGACGACATACATTGAGCAGGATTTGATTAAACTATTTAATGGTTTCCTTAGTAACTCAGGACTACAGCAAGTCAGAGGACAGGCAAGTCGGGGAATGACAATTTAAAAAAAACAATATAACAAATCGCTCCACCTGACCGCTATTCCGCTGCGCTCCACCCCCGCCAGTGAGCTTGGTCATTCGAACTGACGATTGCTTTTGTCAAGCTCCTTGTAGGCAATTGGGGTCATATCTCAAAGGACAGTAGTGAGTTCCGGTGAAATATGATATCTCACGGGATAAATAGTGCGTAAGGCGCAAAATATAAAAGACTGGATCGTCCGATCAAGTCGGACGATGACAATAGAGGAGGCTGTGGCGTCAAATCCCTCCGATTCCGCAAGACATGAAAAAGGGGGGGCAGATCCCCATTATAACACGATAATGAGGGCAGGCATTCAACATTTTTCCCTTTATGCTTTATTTTCTGAACCAAAGGTTTTTATTCTATCTTCAACGACTTCTTGCATCATGTCCCGGGCAAGACCAATGATTTTTCGCGGGTCAAAACCTTTAGGATTTTTTATTGAATATTCCCTGACTCCTGCAGTAAAAGCAATCCTTAAATCTGTGTCAGTATTTATTTTTGAGATACCGTTTTCTACTGCCTGCTTAATTAAATTATCTGGTACACCCCTGGTATGCGCAAGTTTACCGCCAAATTTATTTACTCGATTAATCCATTTAACCTTAACCCCTGATGCACCGTGTAATACAAGAGGGATTTTTACTATTTTAGCAATCTCTTTTAATATATCAATGCGCAATTTTGGTTTTCCTTTAAATTTATACGCGCCGTGTGATGTGCCAATTGCTATTGCCAAAGCATCACATTCTGATTCATGGGCAAACCTTTTTGCCTCATCAGGATCAGTATAGATTGCGTCATCTTTCTTAACCTTTATATCATCTTCAATTCCAGCAAGCCTGCCAATTTCTGCTTCTACTGAAACACCTCTTTTATGTGCGTATTTAACCACCTGTTTGGTTAATCTCAAATTATCTTTAAAGGGCAGGTGCGAGGCATCGATCATTACTGATGTATAGTTATGTTTTATACACTCTTTTACGATATCGAATGATTTACCATGGTCTAAGTGCAATGCTACAGGTATTTTCGCTTTTTCCGCCATGGTAATGACAAGTTGAGAAAGATTTTCAATACCAGCATACTGTATTGCTTTTTCACTCGTTGCGACTATTACCGGTGCGTTAAGTAATTCTGCAGCTTGTATTATCGCCTGAGTAATCTCAAGGTTCGACGTGTTGAATGCGCCGACTCCGTGGCGCCATTGGCGGGCTTTGGCAAGGATGGAGTTTAAGTTAACAAGCATATCTGGTTTCTTTCATCATAATAGTATACTCTTATAATTTTATTTGTCGATAACGAATGTGTATCGAGAGAATGAACTAAAATGCTGGATTGTCCGGTCAAGCCGGACAATGACACAGGGGTTGGGTTGGACAATGACACAGGGGTTGGGTTGGACAATGACACAGGGGTTGGGGTGGGCAATGACAGAGAGACTATGATGGTCCATAAAATAGGAAGGTGGTTGTCATTCCAATATATAATGTTCCATTTCTATTATTTGCCAAAATATAGATATAGTAATGCTTAGCCATTTTTCTGGATTGTCCGGTCAAGCCGGACAATGACACAGGGGTTGGGTTGGACAATGACACAGGGGTTGGGGTGGGCAATGACACAGGGGTTGGGGTGAGCAATGACAAAAGTTTTTTCTCTGTTGCTCCTTGTCCCCCAGTCTCCCCATCTCCGTATCATTGTTTTACCCCGGCGTGATTGCCGCGACGCATGAGTAAACCTCTTTAGCGCCTGCTTCTTTTAGGACCCGTGCGCATTCGTTAATCGTTGCGCCGGTGGTCATAACATCATCAATCAAAATAATTTTTTTATTTTCTATTGTATTGGACTTTAAAACAAATGCATTAAATACATTTTTCCTGCGCTCTTCTTCATTCAATTTTGTCTGGGTCTTCGTATTTTTAATACGTTTCAGAATGTCATTCATTTTAATATTACATTCCTGGCTTATTATTTCCGATAATAATGCTGCCTGGTTATAGCCGCGCCTTAAATTCTTCCACCAGAAAAGGGGTACAGGTACTATTGTATCGGCATCTTTGAGAAAATAATGAGATTTTATAATACTTGCCATTGCCCGACCAAAAAAAACACTAAGATTAGTCTTTTTACGATATTTGAAATGATGAATAATTTTATCGTACGGTGGAATAAACAGCATGAATGCGCGTCCATAATCAATATGAGTTCCTTTTTTGCAAAATCCACACCGACTTCTTTTTTTTATTGGTCTGCCGCAAAACCGGCACAAGGTTGGCTTTACTTCAGGTATATAGTCGAGACAGTTATTACATAACATACCCTGCACTATTTCATCATTACAGAGTATGCAACGTTGCGGTAGGATAAAGTCCAGAGTTGCTTTTAGAATCGTGTGGATAATACTCAATGTTTTACTTGTGATGCTTTAACATATAGGATAATGCCAGCACCCACGATGGCAAAGGCAATTACTTGATTGATCCAGAAATTCGCCGCGTTCTCATAATAACGGATAAAATCAATGCCGAAACGGAACGCTCCCGAGAAAATCAAATAAAGGGAGAATACAATCCCTATTTTGTGTGGTTTGTACAAGCTTTTATTCAAGAAGAAAAAAAGCGCTAGCCCAAATATTGAGGAGTATAACTGAGTCGGGTGGAGTGAATATTGACCGACCAATGAAGAACCAGCAACGCAGTGTGGAGGAAACTTAATTGCCCACGGCAGGGTAGAGGGTTTGCCAAAGCAGCAACCGTTAAAAAAACACCCTATTCTGGTAAAAAAGGTACCTAGTGCAATTGCCGGTGCAATAATATCAGCGACCTTGAGAACAGAAGTGTTTTCTTTTCTTAAATAGATGATGCCGGCGATCAATGCGCCGATAAAACCACCGAAGAACATCATCCCGCCTTCCCATATTCTTATTATACCTAATAAATCGTTTTCGTATTGGTACCAGTGAAAGATCACATAAAGAAGTCTGCCACCGATAATAACGCCAACCATTACGTAAAAAGCCAGATTTTCAATTATTATCGGAGAGATATTGTATTTCTTGGCAGCTTTCCTGACATAGAGGATAGCGAAGATAAAAGATATTACCAGCATTACGCCATAAAACGGCAGTGCTATTTCACCGAATTGAATGAGGACGGGTCTCACTTGGCTTCTTCTTTTACTTTTTTCATTCCTTCAATAATACGCTTGGTTGTTTCTTTAGGTACTGCTTCGTAATGGTGGAATTTCATATCAAAATAACCTCTACCTTGAGTCATGGACCGGAGACTCGTTGAGTACTTGTACATCTCACCTTCTGGAACCAAGGCTTTGATTCGCTGAAGCTTTCCTTCACCTTCCATACCCATTATTTTACCGCGACGACTGTTTAAATCACCAATCACATCACCCATGAATGATTCAGGTACAAAAACGAATACTTCACAGATTGGTTCTAACAAGACAACACCGCCTTTTTCAGCATTTGATTTCATCGCCATACTGGCAGCGATTTTGAAGGCGATATCCGAGGAATCCACGGCGTGGTACGAACCGTCAAATACAGTGATTTTTATGTCAGTTACCGGATATCCGGCAAGAAAACCATTCGTAATCGCTTCCTTCACGCCCTTTTCTACAGATGGGATAAAGCGCGAGGGGATAGAGCCACCTACTACTTTATTAACAAATTCGAAACCCGAGTTTCTTTCACATGGTTCAACCCTTAGCCAGCAATCACCGAATTGACCGTGTCCACCAGTCTGTTTCTTATATTTACCCTGTGCCTCACTTTTCCTGGTGAATGTCTCCCGGTATTGGATTCTGGGTCTGGTGAGCTCAACACTTACCCCGTATTTTCTTTTTAACCTTGCAAGAATAGTGTCGAGATGGAGTTCGCCGAGACCTGAAATGATGAGCTGTTTGATTTTCGGATCAAACGCGAATGTGAATGTCGGGTCTTCGTCGTGAAGACGGGTAAGACCAGCTGAGATTTTTTCCTCATCGCCTTTTGCTTTTGGTAGCATAGCCATTGATATTGAGGGAGCTGGGAATTCGATTTTTGGTAAGACACCACTTGTCTTTGGTGATATCAACGTATCGCAAGTATGCGTGTTCTTTAATTTGACAAAGCCAGTGATCATCCCGCTGGAAGCTTGAGAAATTTCCTTTTTTTCCTTACCTTTAATTAAAAACATCTGATTTATTTTTTCATCACTCGATTGCGTTGAATTCTTCAGCACATCACCACTTTTCAAAACACCAGACAGCACCTTGACATAGCATAATTCTCCAAGATGCGGCTCAACCGATGTTTTGAAAACATAACCAATAAAAGGTGCATCATCAATACGCTTCACTTCTTGCTCACCGAGTTTAATGTCTGGCAACATATCAGGTTGCGGCGCGAATTCAACGACCGCATTTATGAGACTCTGGATACCGATAAGATCCAGGGCTTCACCGACAAGACATAGAGCTATTCGTCCCTGTACAATACCCTTTTTTATTACTCCGAAGCATTCAGACAACTCAATTTTCTGTTCTTCGACGTACTTGTTCATTAGCGCGTCATCATTTTCAGCTGCGGCTTCGATTATCTTATTTGTATACTCGGATACTTTATCCGTTACTTCGGGGGGTATTTCTTCTTCTTTACCTTTTTCCCCAAACCCTTTATTCTGTACAATGTCTACAACGCCACGGAAGTCAGTAGTTGCACCGATGGGGATAGTCAGAGGCATTATGCTTTTTTTCGTTATTTCACTGATCCCTGAAAATACACTGTAGAAATCAGCATTTTCCTTTTTTAGCTTATTGATAAAGAATATCACGGGCAAATTCTTTTCTTCAATTCTCTGAAGCAGTCTTTCAGTCCCCACTTCAATCCCTTCGACTGCGTCAATGACCATGATTGCGCAATCTACGGCCTCAATACCGCTGATTGCTTCCCCGATAAAATCGGAGTAGCCAGGTGTGTCGATTAAGTTGATAGTCACATCTTTATAGTCGAATGTAGCTAATCCAAGATTAAGACTACAGACTCGGTCAATCTCCTCTGGATCCGAATCGAAAACAGACGTTTTTTCAACAACTTTTCCGAATCTACTATTTGCGCCAGTGAGATACAAGAGTGCGTCGGCGATCGTTGTTTTACCGCAGCTGGCATGTCCGAAAAGACCGATATTCCTGATAGGCTTGGTTGCCATTTATACCCCCTTTAAATAAGCACCTTGGAAACAGCGATTGTAAGTTGGTCTTTTAAGAGTTCACGGATTATATTTAGTGAGCCATGGTAGACCACTTTATCTTTCTTTATCATGATACCACCAGAGATTTTATCATTTATAGTGGTCTTAAATTGATACCCCTGGCTCTTCAGGAATTTCTCCAAATCAGAGCCGTGGTGCTGCCAATCTACTTTGTTGACTATCAATTCGCCGTCTTTTCTACCGCTTTGCTTTATCAGAGCTTTTAAGAAACTCAGGTATTCTTTCTGAGCGGTCAGATCTTTCAAGGCTTCATCAATAATATCATTTATAAATTTTCCTTTTTCGGCAACGATTTTTCTATTAAGCTCAAGTTTTTTCTGGGAAACAAGGCGAAGATATTCGCTTTTCTTTGCCGTTTCCACATCGTACTCAATTCGTTTTTTCACAAGAGTCGCACGTTCATCGTAGTCTTTCTTGATTTCTGCCGTTTCTGTACGGTTTTTAGCAAGAATTTCCTGAGCTTCTTTTTTTGCATCGGCAAGGATTTTTTCGGTGACTTTTTGTGTAGCCATGCTATATTTTCATCTGGACGACTGCCAGAATGGTCACGATGAGACCCAAGACAGCATAGAACTCAACGAGAATTCCGTAGATCATCGCTTTTGCTACTTCAGTAGGTCTTTTTGCAACCATTTCAACACCTGCGGTACATACTTTCCCCTGCCAAATAGCGGAAACCAGGCAGGCTATCGCAACAGGCATTGCCGCGAAGAAAATCTGCAGTCCTTGTTGCAGTGTTAATGCGACAATTGTGCCGCCGAAAATCCCGATTTTCTGCAATACCATAAATGCACCAATAAAACCATAGACGCCCTGGGTTCCAGGTAACGCGACAAGAATCAGGAGACTCCCGAATTTTTCCGGATCCTCACTCAAGACACCGTTTGCAGCTTGAGCAGCATAACCAATACCAATTGCAGAGCCAATTCCACCAAGTATAGCGGCCAGTGCGCCGCCGGCAATAGCTATAGCTAAACCAAAAGACTCCATTTTACCTCCTAATAGTAATAAATACCTAAACCCAGCCCATTTGTAATGGGCTGGGTAAATGCCTAAAACCCGTTAGATGTTTACTATCTAAACGGGGTAAATGCCTAAAACCCATTGCCCGACTTTTAATCTGAAAATAACTAATGCTCAAGTCTAACATCCAACATTTTGTCAAATCTCCTCTATTCGATTTCAATATAGTTAGTTTCAAAACCAAAAGGTCTAAACGGTTTACTCCCCCCACTGTAAAATCTCCCAAAGAATTCAATGTATTGTAGACGCATGGTATGTATAAACCCCCCAAGTGTGTTAATCGCAAGATTGAAAAGATGGCTCGGGATGAGTATGACTACTACCAATATCACACCAACTATTGGAATGTCAATGAGCATCCATGCGATCTTATTAATGGCGATGGCAATAACACCTGTAACCATACCTAATGCCATTAGTCGAACATATGATAAAAGGACTCCAAGGTAGCTTGAAATACCGTAGAGATTGTAAACTCCCCAAGCGATTTTGCCTAAAGCGGCTTTCGATTTTTTGAAGCGCGTTATCTCAAACAAGACCAAAGGTATGAGTCCCCAATATGCAAAACGTGGAATCTGGAGAATATACTGGAATTGCATGAGTTTGCCAGCTGTGCTTGTAACCAAGTACCAGATAAACCAAATAATGAATGCCCATACTATTTGATCAATAGGTTGTGGTTTACCTTCAGGGTGTGAGGCTACAATGATTGCCACAATGCAAAACCACATTACAATTTCCAGAATTGCTTTTGCGATTATCGAAGAACTGAAAACCGCAAAATATAAACCTATAGAAGGTATAAGGAAGAACCAGGTGAGATTGGCAAAGATTGCTTGTCCGTATTCGCGGTTTTTTAAACTATCGGCTATTTCTATGGCAATACCAATCATCATGTGAATGAATCCTAATCCGAGAGCAAGACCAATAAATACCATTGGCTGCTTAACTGGATCAAAGAGCATAAGAGAATCTTTGAAGCGTATGAGAGGAGCAAAGCCGATGTAATTGAATATATCACCCAACCAACCGCCAACCACTGCACCGGCAAGTATAGTAAGGAGCCCTCCAACCAACAAAATCCTGAACAGACTTTTGTCTCCGGATACCTTTTTCATTAAATACAAAGAAATGAGAATTAATAATATGCCGTATACCGCATCAGTTATGCATAAGCCAAACATAATGGGGAAAAAGACCGCAAGGAACGGAGTAGGATCATACTCCTTTGAATCGGGCATGCTGTAAAGTTTTACAAGCATCTCATAAGGTTTGCTGAACCTGGTATTCTGGAGAGCGACTGGTGGTCGTTCATCAGGGTCTCTATCGATTTTTTCATAGAAGGCAAAGCCGTGCTTCTCGACAAGAGCATTTAGTCGTTTAAGATGACGTTTGAGCACCCAGCCGATGATATTAGTTGTTCTCGCGGTTTCAGGCAAAGCCTCCGCAACTTCTTTTTTCCTGTTCTCGTTGGAAAGCAAGTCTGCAGTTGTTTCTAAGTTGTTAATTTCTTTTGACAATTCAATTTTTTTCTCATCGAGCGTTTTGATCCGGCATTTCATTTCTTCAGCTTCTTTTTCGAACAGCCGGATGAGTTTTTCCGGTGTTCCAGTATGATTCTTAAAATCAACTATTACGCAGTCGTTTTCAATGAGTTTTGCACGCAATTGTGCGCTTTGGTCTTTTTTAACAAAGTATATATCGTACAAAATTGGACCACACGTATTTATATGTTCTTTAGAATGTGGAATATGTTCGATATTGTTAGACAGTTTTTCGAGAATTTCATTTGATGGTATGATTACCGGCAAAGCCTCTGTTTGTTTAAATGATTTTAAAGTACGTATGTCTTTTTTGAACGGCACCCATGGCGAAAGTAGAGTTATATTCTCTTCCACTTGATGTAGCCGTGCGATACTTTTCTCTTTATCGTTTTTAACTGTCTCAAGCTCGGCGACTGTTTTGCCATAATCGTAGGATTCTACCGTTTGTGCAAATGTCTCGTATTTCATCGAGCGTTTCATGCTAAAGAACATTGAAAGTGGATTTCTCTTTTTATATACAGAGACTTGATTCAGAGCCGCATTTATTCGGGTGAGTTCTTCATTTGCTTTAGATGCTGATTCTTCCAGCTCAGTTATATGTACAATCCCTTCTTTCTGTAGATCACGGAGGAACTTATCCTTTACACTTTTGTGGACAATAATATGAATTTTTTCTACTGGGACAATGGCCATTTGAGTATAATGTTCTGTACTTCTTTAATTGATTTAGCCTTCTTTTTCTTGTACTTATCCTTTATTTCAACAAGGATTTTGTTGTATTTCTGCTCAAGCTTTATTATCTCTTTATCAACGTCCTTTTTTGCTTCAGCGATTTTCTTTTCCATGAGGTTTTCTCTGGTTTCACTCAATGAAACCAATTGTTTTTCGCCTTTTTCCCGCTCCTGTTCAATCATGGAGCGGCCTTTTTTCTCAGCATCTTTTTTTAAGTTTTCGGCTTTTTTTTCGGCTTTTTTGATATCTTCGATCAATTTCACAATAATTAGTGTAGCTAAAAATGACAAAAAGTCAACAGATGGTTATACCTTCTTCATTTGCCGTGCTTTTCGGTCGACAAACACGAAGGCAAAAATACCTATCAGGACTAAGATTGCCGCTGATAAAAATGACATTTTGTAAGCAAAGATCTGGCTTGCACCTGATTTTAGCAAGAGGTCCACAACTGGACCGGCAATAAGGGTGCCGGCAACACCCCAGCTCAGGAAAAATGTTGCATTGAACAAAGCAAATTGTTTTCCCCGTTGTTCTGGAGGTATTAACCTTGACGCATAAGAGTATGCTGACGATAGAATTACGACTAAGGAAATGCCGCCGAGGAAATTAGTAATGAAAATAATAACCAAATTCTGGGCAAACACAAACCCCAGCAAATGTATGACTGCGATAATTGAGCCAAACATAAGCAAGGTTGTATCACTGAATTTCTTGGAGAGTTTTACGACAAAGAGACCACCGATAAAAATGGCGATTGATTGCATATTGACAATGTAGCCTAAAAGGTTACTGGATACATTGAAACCCTCATCTAATACAAGATATTGAGCCTTTATCAATGCGATTGAATTCCTACCGAAATTGATGAAGACCATGGCGATCAAGAAAGCGAAAAATATCCTCGAACCGGATATCGTCCCCACAACTTTATCCGATGGCCGGGCAGTTTGTTTTCTATGTTGGTTAAGAGCACCCATACCGCCCTCGGGAACGAAGAACATGGGGATAGTTGAAATAAGCATGGTTCCAGAAGCGATGAAGAATAGCAATCCCTTTTCAAAGCCCCAGCCTTCATAATATTGAGCCAATCCATCATAGGCAAGGCCGCCAATCCAGACCCCGATAAGTCTGCCAATAGCGCCGATACTTGAGAGCTTCCCCTGAATTTCGGTTCGTTCATAGGATGGATAGAGATCCGAGATTATTGCACTCCAACCTATGTTTGACATTGACCAGAATATTTCGACAAAGCACATCCCAAGGATTATTACATAGCCAGCAGTATAGGTGCTATTAGGTATTGTATGGAGAAACCAGACAAAACAAGTACTAATTGCTGCAAAGACCTCTCCGAGGATAATAAGAGTACGGCGTTTTTGGTACTTGTCTGAAATAACACCCCAGACAAATCTTTGAAAAACAATATTGAGAAGCATGGGGAAAGTTGCAAAAAAGGTTGTTTCCGTGACACTCAAGCCAAGGAAAAAGCGTAGATAAATAGACAAATAACTATAGAATAACCCTCGTCTGAACATCGCAAGTGCCTGAAATGAGCCGATACCAACAAATGTCCTTTTTGTTGGTAGATAAATACTTTTTTCAATCGTCATAATTCAGAGGAAGAGGGCTATACATCAAAGATGATCATTGCTTTGTAAAGGTCATTGACCTTGTTTACTTTAAGATCATGATAAGTTGCATTTTTTATTTCGGTTTTTATTTTGTGTCTTTTTGCATCGAATTTATCACCAGAGAGACATGCTGATAAGCTAAATTTTTCTATGGAAATGTCGTATTCTTGAGGGATAAAGCTATGTACTGAGAAATGGTAGAGTAGTTCTCGGCACCAATCAATAAAGAGTTCTTCGAGCGATTCACTAACGATTTTGATATTGAGTTCTTTTTGCGACAAGAAATGTCCAGAGACCTGGGTTTCGAAAATAGCAATACCAATATTTATGAACAGTTCTTCAATCGTCTTGGCGTGGACCTCAATACCAAGATCTGCGGTGTGGTCTATGTACTTATAATTTTTCATAACCGTGCTGCGAAAGTGTAGCCAGAAATCATATATTGTCAATGAAGCCAGTTAAGTATGCGGTAAAGATGTATTATCGTTTGATAAATCAAACAACTACATACGATGTTTATGTAGTCATCTGATCCTTCAGTTGTATTCCCCTCAATATACTCGGGACAGGCAGGACAGGTTCATCGGACAAAATTAGGCATTATGACATTGACAATAGTACTCGCTTGGTATATAATGCCGGGATTATGAATTCAGTGAGCAATGACAAAGCATATAATAAGAACTATGACCGGTTAAACAAAATCGGTGAGAAGAAAGATTATGTTTTTAACCCTAACCAGGATTGGGTTACTCAGGTTATCAGGCTTATGACGAACAATCTTAGGGAATTCGGGAAATATTTTTGCCCGTGTAAACAACACTATCCGGTTGATACAAAATCCGATGTGGTATGCCCTTGTCCCACGCTCGATCAGGAAGTGGTTGATAATGGTTGTTGTCATTGTCGGCTCTTTTTCAGAAAGGGTTTTGTAAAAGAGAAGTTTGATATTCTTGAGACGATAACCTGTCCTGGCTGAGCGTCGAAGATGTCTGCTGCGCAGTTAGCGCAGGCACTTGCAATCCTTGACCGACCCGTGGACAAAAATCTGCTGGTTGGTGTCAATACGGCAGACGATGCTGGGATTTATAAGATCAGTGAGAACTCAGCAGTCGTTTACACTATTGATATTCTCACGCCAGTCGTCAGAAACCCGTACATCTATGGTCAGATAGTTGCGGCGAATTCGATCTCTGACATCTATGCAATGGGAGGTGAGCCAAAACTTGCATTGAACATCATGGGCTTTCCCGGTAATGGAGATCCCGAAACCATGGGCGAGATTCTGCGTGGCGGTCAGGATAAGGCAAGAGAAGCTGGTGTTTTGATAATCGGGGGCCATACATTTGTGTCTAATGAAATAAAATACGGTCTTTCGGTGATAGGTTATATCCACCCGGACAAGATTATCTCTAATGCCGGGGCAAAACCAAATGATCTTGTTCTCCTGACCAAGCCGATCGGCGCGGGCGTGATTATTCAATCAGCCCTGGTTGGCAAAAATCAGGGAGTAGATTTTAATCCAGTTCTTAAGACAATGACTATGTTAAACCGTGATGCTTCTGTGGCAATGAGAAAAGCAGCTGCTCATGCGGCTACTGACGTTACTGGTTATGGTTTAGCCGGGCATCTGGTTGAGATGGCTGAAGCAAGCCGGGTTGGTATTGAGCTCGAGTTATCAAAACTACCGGTTCATGAAAAGGTAATTGATATTTTGAAGCTGGGCATTGAAGATCCGGGTATTACCATGAATCTCGGTTCTTTTGCCGAGCGCGTCGTGCACAAGAATGTAGATCATTTGCTTGCCAAATTGATTTTTAGTTCAGAAACATCGGGCGGACTGATCATTGTTCTGCCTGAAGAAAGACTGGATGTCTTTAAGAAGCATTATAGCGGTCTGGCACCGGTCATTGGAAGAGTAACAAAGGAAAATCCAGGACAAATAATTGTACGGTAGCGCCGTATGACGGTCATCATGCATAAACATATGGGAGTTCTGATATTTCAAGAGCGGATGTGGTTTGACCGTGTCTAAGAAAACTCTCATTTTCATTTTTTTCCTCGCACTAATTATACGGATTCCTGTAGTCATTGTTTCGGGTGACAGAACACTAGAGAATGAATTTTGCGTTTTAGTGCATAATATGCTCTCTGATCATGGATATTCCTTTTTTTCAGTTGACAAAAGCGGTGAGATTGTACAACACATTGTTCACGACCCCAGGGCATCGCTTCCCACCGCGACGATCCCTCCAATTTACCCGCTATTTCTTGCAGGGATGTGTTTTGTGTTTGGAACAGGTCTTGAGGTAGTCATTCTCATCAAGATAATCCAGGCACTCATTGGTGCTATGTGTTGTATTGTTTTATACCGGATAGTCGCTCTTAAATTCAATGAAAGATTGGCCCTTGCATCAGCACTTGTATTCTGTTTTTATCCTATTCTTGTGTATCTTTGTGGTCAAATCAGTGCGGCAAACGTGTATGTGTTCATTAACCTCGTGCTTTTGTTGTTATTATTCAAGGGCGAGGAAACAGGCAAAGTAAGATGGTTATTCCTTGCCGGGTTAGCTTTTGGTCTATTACTATTATCAAGAGCCGAGGTTATTCTTTTTGCACCCTTTATCCTCTTATGGATTTGTCTTGTCATTCGCACACGCAGGGCAAAGATGATTTCCGCTTTTGCAGTGGCAGCCATCATTGTCTGGGCACCGTGGGGGTTTAGAAACTATAAGCGGTTTGATGCATTCGTGCCTCTCACAACACAGGGAGGGTTCAATCTTTGGCAAGGGCAGAATCTGCAGGCGACCGGGACACGAAGCCAATATACAGATCCTCCGTTTCAGATTTCACTTAAGAAAAAGGAAGAGATATTATCTTTGCAGCCAGGCATGAGGTATGAACTTGAATTGGATAGGATATATATGAACGAAGCCCTTGCGTTTATGAAAAATCATCCAACGGAAGTATTGAAACTTGCGTTGAGAAAATTCATTTTCTATTGGGGATACTACTGGGGGATCAAATTTACGTATCCCGGGGCGCGATCAGTAGCATATTGGCTGCCGTGGTTTATCTTGTTGCCTTTTTTTATAATAGGCTTAATCCATTCAATAAGGGAT
This sequence comes from Candidatus Stahliibacteriota bacterium, assembly GCA_030609135.1. Taxonomy (GTDB): domain Bacteria; phylum Hydrothermota; class Tepidihabitantia; order SM23-42; family SM23-42; genus JAUVZL01. Next base: position 24,687 of record JAUWCU010000011.1, read on the forward strand.
GTTAGAAAGTATTGCCTTTTTCACCTATACTTTATCCTTTCAACTTTGATCGCCATGCTGTTTTTCGTGATACCGAGATACCGGTTGTTCATGTTGCCACTAATTTTTCCTTTTGCCGTGAAAGGATTCTTTGATTTTCTTACTTATTGTGCTCGGAGTTTCCTCCCCACATATACCAACCGTCGTCCTGTGCGTCACCAGTATTGATCCCATAGAGCATACCATTATCGCATGAGATAAAGACCATGCCCTTGGCGACCGCGGGCTGGAAGCTGATTGATGCGTCGACCTTTTCTTTCCAGAGAACTTTGCCGTCTTTTTCTCTAAGGCAGAAAACCTCGCCACTGCCTGAACCAAGGAACAGCTTCTTATTAGCATACGATGGCGGTGAAAAAACCCGTCCGCCAATGCCTTCTTCGCTTAAATCATCGTATTTTTTCGACCATTTCTGTTTGCCCGAAGTTACATCCAATGCCTGGATTTCATTACCCATGGCATTGTATGAGTAGCCGTTTTTAATGACCGATCTTGACCCTTGGTATGCCCAGCAACCAGCAACAGAATACTGACCGACATTGATCTTTGCCTGGTCAAGCTTGGCTGCGGCAGGTGCGGAACCAAACCCCACACTGGCATCAAGCTCGGCCTGGGCATTGGTTTTCGCACTGGCACGGCCATAAGAAAGATAGGGCGCTTCTCTTTTTGACCAGAGTTCTTTTTGCTGCTGCTCGCCATCTTTATCACCAAGCGCTGCCATGCCTTCATATTGCTTGATATCATCGCCATCTTTCTGTTCCTGGCGCAAGCTTACGAAAATCCGGTCGTCATAAATAGTCGGTGCACACGTAGCTTGCTTTTTCTGAGACCAGACGAGTTTGCCGTCTTTTGTATTGTGGCGATACACAGTACCGTCAAAACATGTAATATAAACCGAACCATCATTAATAACCGGCGCCGAGATCAAATCGCCAGCTATGCTTACATCCCAGACCTCTTCGCCTTTTTCCAAAGTCATACACGCAAGATGATGGGAGCCATCATTGCCAGGGTATGCCATATAAACATACTTGTCATCAATTGCTGGTTGGCTCATAAGAGGATCACCGAGCCACTTTTCCCAAACCTTTTCACCGGTTTTAGCTCTCAGCACGTAGATTATACAGGATTCGGTATTAAAGACTACATAGCCTTTTCTAACTACTGCTGCAGTAGGACCATCATCACCGGTTTTAAACATCCATGCGAGTTTACCAGTTTTAGCTTCCAGCGCATAGAATTCATAGCTGCCATAACCACCACCGACAAAAATGAGTCCATCTTCATAGGCAACTGTGGCTAAGGGGCGATTGCCCGGGATTTGCACTTTCCAGCCAGTGCGACCAGACTTGAATTTGAGTGGTTGAGGTTGGATTCCCTTTGTTTCTGAGGCGCTTCGCATCAGTTCCTCATTATAGGATGGCTTTTCTTCTAATACACTTTCTTCTTGAGGGGCTTGTTTAGCCTTTGGCACATCTTCGATCTGGGATATGCCAAAGCACAAAAGCACCAGACCTATGATAATAATTCTGCTTTTCATGTTTTCCTCCTTGTAGAATTAGAAGGCTCAAGAGGGCTCATAAAAGGCGCAAAGATGGCTACTAATGGCTTATTCTTCATTGCCTTATTAGCCTTCTTCTTCTTTCTAATGCCATCTTAACAATTACCATTCTCAAGCCATCTTCTATACAATAATACACTCATGAGGATATTATATTCCAATTGTGATGTATTACAAGAAATTCGTATGTAGATCATGCCTGCCGAGAATATCTTTGCTCCACAGTGTTTTTGTCCCTTGACTTCAGCTTATTTCTGTTTATATTTAACCAAGTGATTTATTACAAAAGGAGATTAGAATGAAAATCTATGCAGGAAATTTGTCGTATGAGACAACCGAAGAGGACTTACGGCTGGCTTTCGAAGCATTCGGCAAGGTCGAATCCGCCACTATTATAAAAGATAAATATAGTGATCGGTCAAAAGGATTTGGATTCGTGGAGATGCCCACTGCAGCTGAAGCGCAGGCTGCAATCGAGGGGCTAAATGGTAAAGACTTAAAGGGAAGAACGCTTAACGTGAATGAGGCACGCCCTCGAACTGAAGGTGGCAGGGGTGGAGGACGTGGTGGTGGCCGTCGTTTCTAATCATCGGCATACAATAAAATATAATACTACCAAATAAAATTTCGTCTAACAAAACGTTGCACCGGATTCGCTTAGCTAACCGCTGAGCTCAACCGTCAGCCGATGGCTGTAGTAGAGGGAGATGGTTAAATGATGGCTCTAAAGGAGCGGTTATGGTTCATTATCATGAACGGTTATGGCACTCTGTGCGGTTGTTTACCATTTAAATCGTTTTTGTCGTTGTTTTCTTACGAATACGAAGTATCCCGATTTTTCATATTGACACATATAATGATCGGTAAATCCCGCAATTCTATTTATAGTATTATAATACGAAGCGGGATAAATCGAGGATCCCGCTTTACGGGACGAGTTATCCCGTCTGAAGGACGAGGATCCACGAGAATCGGGACGAGTACGGCTTTTCTATTTCAAGTTAATCGCCTTTTCTACTTTTTCCTTCCACCCTTTTGCACCTAAAGAATCAAATATCTCCAGAGATTTGCTAAAATATCTCCGACAAACAACTCGCTTACCCATTGCTAACTTCATCACGCCCATATAATAATAGACTTTCCCTATATTCAGTCGTTCACCTATTTCCCGAAAGATCTTTAATGCCTTTTTTAAATGTTTATTTGCCTTTTCAAAATATTTTGTTTGAGTATAATAACGGCTTAAGAAAAGGTTGACATTAGCTTCAGAACGCTTTGATTTTGTATCTTTAAGCAAATCTTGGAGAACTGACATAATTCTCTTGAATTTTTTAAAATTCTTTTCTTCTAAGCAGAAATCACCTAAATGAAACAAGGCATTTTTCAACATGTCTTTTGAATCCCCGGCCATTCCATATGCTTTATCAATAAAGTTTTTTGCCTTTTTCATTTGATTAAGTATCAGATATAAATCGGCCAGAGATAACAAAACATAGAAAGTTCGTTCATTTGCCTTTATCTTTTCTGCAAGCCGCAGAGAATCTTCAAAATATTTCAATGCTTTTTTATAATCTCCCAATTTAAAATAGATATTACCGATATTATTAAGCACCCCTGATTCTATTTCCTTATTTCCTGTATCTCTGAATATTTCTAATGCATCTTCATACTTATTTAGCGCCCTATTGTAATCTCCTAAATTTTCGTAAATGATAGCGATGTTTGCAAGTACTGTTATCTCAGCATCTTTACTCCCTGTATCTCTAAATATTTCCAAGCCATCCTTGAAATATTTTAATGCCCTGTTATTCTCTCCTAGAGCCAAGTAAATATTACCAATGTTATTAGATGCTATTGCCTCACCATCTTTTTTCCCTATATTATTATTTATTTTTAGCGAATTTTCATAACACTCCAATGCTCTCTTATAGTCTCCTGAATGCTTGTAAACAATGCCGAGATTAACCAGTGTTAATGACTCACCCAATCTGTCTTCTATATTTTTAAATATTTTTAACGAATCTTTGAAATACTTTAATGCTTCAGTATTATTCCCTAAGTTTATATAAATATTACCGATGTTATTATATGATCCTGCCTCACCGTCTTTTTTCCCTATATTTCTAAATATTTTCAACGCCTTTTTATAATAGTTTAACGCCTTGTAATAATCTCCTAGTTTTAAATAGGCATTACCAATACTATTTGATAATTCCGCAGTTCCTTCCTCATCACCTGTTTCCTTAAATATCTCCTCACATCTAGTTGCCTCTTCTATTACCTTATGATACTGAGAAATACTCAGATAAACAGTAGCCCTTTTGTGTCTGATATCAGCTTCCCTTTTTTTGTCTCTTATCCCTTTCGCATCTTTTAACGCTTTTTCCAAATCCTCCAGGGCAACCTCGTTCTCACCGATTAAATTCAATACATCGACACGTTTTAACAAACAATCGAGTCTTAATTTTTTATTCTCTTCCTCTTCTGATTTTCTTAGAAGCTCCTCGGCCCAGGTATAATATTGTATTGCACTGGCATTCGCATACTTTGCCTTGGCATTGTCTCCAGCCTCAATACAATATCTTACACCTTTTTCCTTCTGTGCTCCCTGATAATAGTGAAATGCCAATTCCTCAAGCACTACCTGCTCTTTCCCTTTATACTGTTCCTCAATCTTCTCACCTACTTGCCTGTGGAGCATTCTCCCTTTTGCGCCCGCGACATACCTCTTATATATTGCATCTCGAGATATCTCCTCCTGAAACTCAAATCTACCTCTGTCCTCCTTTATCAACCCCAACCTCTTTGTATCCTCAATGAGTCCGATAATATGCCCTTCATTGTAACCAGTCATCTCTCTTATAATCTCTATATCAAACCTACCTATGACACTCGCAAGCTGTAATAGCTCCTTCCCTTCGCTGCTCATACTCTGATACTTCCGGCCCGTGATATCCTCAATGCTCTTCGGTATTATCTCTTTGCCAGGTTTGTCAAATTGCCAAGCATCACCTATTATCTTCAAGTATCCTTGTTCACTTAATCCCTTTATTATTTCCTCTATGTAGAATGGATTCCCGCCACTCTCCTGCCCTATATACCCCACTAATTCTCTTCCCGAATCTTCACCAAGTACCACCCTTATCATTTCGCTTATCCCTTTATGCTCAAATGGACCTAATTCAATCTCTTTAACCTCAATCTCCCGACTTATGTATGACGTAAAATCCTCCAAAAATTCGCTCTTCTCCTCCTGACGATAGGTCAATAAAAATAGTACAGGATTATCTCTTAATGACCTCAATAGATATTTTATTACCTCAGTCGTCTCCCGATCTACCCATTGCATATTATCGATCACAATCACTTTTCGACGCTCACCAATTTCAATTATCCTCTTAATACTTTCATATAACCGATACCTGTCCACTACCAACCCTATTTCCTCGATACTGCCGCCAAGACCATCTATTAGCTCAGGAATTAACTTCCCAATCTCGATCCGGTATGCCAACGGGATATCTTCTAATATCGCTTTCCCACGCCGACTTATCTTATATTTTACCATTTCTCTTATCGGATAATACGGCATCTCCTCACGAAACGCCAGACAATCACTCCACATTATCTCTCGACCACTAATGCTGTTTAATACCTCCTTTAATAATCGCGTCTTGCCAATACCCACCGTACCTTTTATTAACGCGGTACGTACTCCACTGTTGTCTCTAAGCAAAAACTCCCTTAATACCTCTTTTTCTGCTCGCCGATCAATAAATGCCCGGGGTGGTATCTCAATCCGCCGCTTCGACGTTGTCCCTATTCTATCCCTTCCTGACCTCTTTGCATCGTACAAAGACTCATCCGCTATCCTCAGTAATTCTTCAAAATCAATACCATCATCCGGATACGAAGCAATACCTATACTTATCGTAATATCTATGTCTCCAAACCTCGTCACCTTACATCGGTTGAGCATCCGATGACAAATTTGCTCAGCTTCCTGCCGGGTGGTATTGGGCATAATGCAGACAAACTCATCGCCACCATACCTTATCACAATATCTGATGTCCTTAATGCATCTTTCATGAATTGCGCATACTTGTCTATTACTTCATCACCCTTTAAATGACCATGGGTGTCATTTATGTCTTTGAAGTGATCAATATCAACCATTGCCAAGGAAAAAGGAACGTTCTTCTTCTGAAATTCCTCTATCTCACACTGCATTTTCTTTAAATAACGCCGGTTATAGACACCGGTTAAATCATCAATGAATTCTTTTTTTTCGCTGTCCACCATTATGGTTTAATTCCTCAATTACTTTCCATCTCTGCAAATAGAACTTACTACTTGAAAACAAACTGCTCGCTTCATCCTCTTGTAATTGATTATACCTATATATAATTTTTCGTCAAGATAATTGTGCAGATTCGATTAGAAACTGAGATACCAAATCCATTATAATGACCAGAGCAAGCATTATAATAAGGGACCGGCAGTACGATGGAGTTTTCTTACCTGGTGAATTTGGCGAAAAGGATATCTCTGATCCCAAGTAATCCTGAGACCAGAATATACACCCAGGTTGAACCGACTACAAGCAATGATATCACAAAGATTATGTTTGTAGTAAGACGCTTTACTTTACACTTTGTAAAATGCAGTTCTTTTGATTGTACCATTTTGTCAGCAATATCTCATAAACAATTAAGATCTAAATCCTTGATATAATGGGAAAAAGCAGGGCGTCCAGTGCTTGGGTTATTACACTAGACACCCTGTGTCACCGAGGAGGTGATATGCGTAAAATCTTGCTTCTTCGTTATATTTCAATACTCAGTGTATAAGCATCAACTTCCGCGTTTCGCTAAATCCTCTAGATTCGCCTGCAGAATCCGCTACGATAAACCGGACAAAATAGACGCCGGCACAAACCCCATGACCTCTCTCATCTCTTGCGTTCCAGGTCACCTCATAATGACCTGGTCCTTGTTTTTCGTCAACCAGAACCTTTATCTTCTGTCCTAAAACATCAAACACACAGAGATTGACCTTACCCTTTCTTGCAACGGT
>JAUWCU010000046.1 GCA_030609135.1 Candidatus Stahliibacteriota bacterium
ATGATCATGCCTGGTGACAATGCTAATTTAGAGGTTGAATTAATTACGCCAATAGCGGTTGAGCAGGGTCTGCGTTTTGCAATCCGCGAAGGCAGCCGAACGGTCGGCGCGGGCGTCGTAACCAAAATAATAGAATAATGAGAGTGATTATCACGTTAGCTTGCAAGAAATGCAAAGCCCGGAATTACACGACCACGAAGAACAAAAAGAAACAAAAGCGTCTGGAAGTAAAAAAGTATTGCCGTTCTTGTCGCAAGCATACCTTGCATAAGGAAGTCAAGTGAACCTCGCTACGCTAAATACTAATATCGAAATTCGAAATCCTAAACAATTTCTAAGTTCAAATGACCAAAATTCAAAAAAACGTTTAGAACATTCGAATTTTAATATCGGAATTTGTTTAGAACTCAGTGCTTTGAGTTTGGAATTTGAAAGTATAGGCCTGTAGCTCTAACGGCAGAGCATCCGGCTCCAAACCGGAGGGTTGGGGGTTCAAATCCCTCCAGGCCTGGTGTGAAGAGTCTAACTGTGATTAAAAAAACATTGGATTATTTAAAAAAGATCTACATTGAGATGCGTAAGGTTACGTGGCCTACACGCAGCGAATTGATAAACTCAACGATCGTTGTTATTATCATATCAGCTATTGTCGCGGTTATCATCTATATCTTTGATCTTATTTTCTCAAATGTACTCGCTTTAATAGTAAAATAGACTATGAAACAAGCTAAAGAAAACTCAGTGCAGTGGTTTGTCGTGCATACGCTTACCGGGCACGAGCAGAAAGTCAAGAGGATATTGGAGAAAACAATACATGAAAAAGGGGTAGATAAGTCCTTTGGTAAAATCGTGATACCGGTTGAAAACCTCGTGAAGATCAGAAGAGGAAAGCGGGTAATAGAGGAAAGGCGCCTGTATCCTGGCTATATAGTTATTGAGATGGAAGGCAATGATGAGAACCTGCGCTTGGTAAATTCAATCCCTGGTGTGACTCATTTCCTTGGCTCCAAGACTAAACCAATACCCCTTGTCAAAGACGAAATAGATGCTCTTCTCGTCCAAGTTGAAGAATCAAAAGAAAAGGTGGTTACGAAAATCCCCTTTGCTAAGGGCGAAAAGGTAACCGTCATAGATGGACCGTTTGCCGACTTCATCGGCATGATCGAAGACGTTTACCCGGAACGCGAAAAAGTCAAAGTATTAGTTGTTATATTTGGTCGAGCCACGCCAATTGAATTGGGGTTCCATCAATTGAAAACTATGTGAGGAAATATATATGGCAAAGAAAGTTATTGCAACCGTAAAGCTACAGATTCCTGCAGGCAGTGCGACACCAGCGCCGCCAGTTGGCCCAGCTCTTGGGCAACATGGTGTTAATATAATGGAATTTTGTAAGGCTTTCAATTCTGATACGAAAAATCTTTCTGGTCTGATTGTACCAGCGGTGATTACGATATATGGCGATCGAACCTTTAAATATATTTTGAAGAGTCCACCTGCTGCCATCTTACTAAAACAGGCTGCCGGTATTGCAAAAGGTTCACCCGTGCCGAATCAGGAAAAGGTTGGAACAGTCACAAAAGCACAGGTTAAGGACATTGCCGAGCGTAAGTTCAAGGACCTTAACAGCGACACGATCGAGCAAGCAATGAAAATAATCGAAGGTACGGCAAGAAGCATGGGGATTATGGTGGAGGATTAATGAAGCGTTCGAAACGTTATCGAGAAAGCATAAAAAATATCGAAGCTAAGAAATATACGTTGCGCGAAGCGATCGAAAAAGTAAAACAAATAGCCAAAGCGAAATACGATGAATCCATCGACATAGCTCTGAAGCTCAATATAGACCCGAAAAAGACTGACCAATTAATTAGAGGTATTTCGAATCTACCGCATGGAACTGGAAAAAAGAAAAAGGTCCTCGTTTTGACCAAAGGTGATAAGGAAAAAGAGGCTCAGGACGCAGGAGCCGACTATGTTGGTTTTGATGAGTATATTGATAAAATAAAAGGCGGTTGGGCTGATGTTGATGTGATTATTGCGACGCCTGACGTCATGTCAGATGTCGGCAAACTGGGAAAAATCCTCGGACCAAGAGGTCTCATGCCCTCGCCAAAAGTCGGTACCGTCACTTTCGAAGTTGCTGATCAAGTACAGGCTCTAAAAAAAGGGAAAGTGGAATTCAAAACTGATAAAACCGGATGTCTCCACATCGCAGTTGGACGGGTTTCCTTTGATGTGGATAAACTGCGTGAGAATGTTATCACATTCTTAGAAGACCTGCTCGCGGCAAAACCAACGAGTGTAAAAGGACAGTTCATAAAATCTATGACTATCTCATCAACGATAGGACCAAGTATCACACTTGATGCAAAAAGTATCCTGGATGAAGTACGGAAGGGGGATCTATAATGGCATCGCAAAAAAACACGGAGTATCTAGCAAAGACAACCGAGCATCTGAAAACAGGAAAAGCATTCTACTTCACTGACTTCACTGGTTTAACCGTTAAAAGCTTGGAGAAACTACGTCGAGATTTGAAAAAAAACCAGGGCGGTTACCTTGTCTTGAAGAATACAATTGGATTCTTGGCTATGCAGAATCTGGGATTCGACGAAACTACGATAAAACAGCTTTTCAATGGACCAACCGGTATAGCCATAGCTTTTGAGGATCCAATCGTCCTTGCAAAAATAATAACAAATCATGAAAAGCTGAGAGTAAAGGGCAGTTTTATCGAAGGCGATTTCTTCACTACCGAAGAAGTAATTGCTTTTTCAAAAATACCTTCAAAAGAAACACTATATAGCCAAGTTGTTGGCTCGCTAAATATACTTGGTAATTTCGTGAATGTGTTAGAAGGTATGGTAAGAAATTTGATATACACGCTTGAAGCGATAAAAAATAAGGAGGTAAAATGACGACAAAAGCCAAAAAAAGTGTTGAGATTTTAGTTGATGAAATCGGTAAGTTAACAGTAATTGAATTATCCGAACTTGTGAAAGTACTTCAAGATAAGTTCGGCGTCACTGCCGCGGCACCGGTTCAGATTGTTGCCCAAGCAGGTGGCGATGCCGCAACAGGAAAAGCCGAAGAGAAAGATGAGTTCACCGTGTTAATGACTTCTTGCGGTGACAAAAAGATCCAAGTTTTGAAAGTGCTGAGAGAACTTACTGGCCTTGGGCTTAAAGAAGCAAAGGACTTGATTGACAATCTGCCTAAAGATGTAAAGGAAAGTGTTCCTAAAGAAGAAGCGCAGAATATGAAGAGTAAGCTCGAAGAGGTCGGAGCAACTATTGAGCTCAAGTGAACAAAACCCTGATCCTTAACAAAACATAAGAATCAACTGGTCAATAACTTGGTGAAGAGAATACATATTGCTGTTAACTGTAATATTGTAAGGCTTTGAGCAGTATGCAAACTACAGTTTACAACAGATATCATCGTAATTTCCTATATTAGAGGGGATAGAAATATAAAATTATGAGAAACATTATTAATTTCTCAAAGAGAAAAGCGACTTTCAAGATGCCTCATTTGCTTGAAGTCCAGCTCGAGTCCTACCGTCAATTCATAAACAAAACCCTTAAAAAGGTTTTCTCTGAGCTGTTTCCGGTTTCTGATATTCACAATCGGTATGAGCTCGTTTATGATTCGCACCGGTTTGGAACGGCTAAGTACTCAGTCAATGAAGCAATTGATAAAGGTGCGACCTACGGCGTCCCACTTAAGGTAAGGTTTCGGTTAGTCAAACGTGAAGATAAAAATGATGAGTCGCACAAAATGCACGACATAGTCGAACAGGAGATATACCTTTGCGATCTTCCGCTCATGACTCACCGAGCAACTTTCATAATCAACGGGGTGGAGAGAGTTGTCGTCAGCCAAATTCACCGGTCGCCTGGGGTCTATTTTAGCGAAGAGGAAAATACCGTTAAAGCAATGATCATACCTTACCGTGGGCAATGGGTTGAGTTCCTGGTCGATCGGTTGAATACATTCCACGCGATATTGGACCGACGTAGAAAACTAATCGGGACAATGTTCATCCGCAGTCTGGGTTATGAGAAAAACGAAGATATCATTCGGTTGTTCTATCCAACAAAGCAGGTAGAGCTCAAACGTGCGCTCAATTATTTTTGCGGCGAGAGCATATCTGAAGGCGAAAACCTCCTTGTCCCAGCTGGAGAACTTTTTGATGAACCGACCATTGAGCTATTGGCACACAAACGTATCAAGCGGGTGACCATTATCGATTCGCACGAACCCGGTGTTACAATTTTAACAAATACTTTAAAGAAAGACCGTACATCTTCAAAAGAAGAGGCAGCCAAAAAGATATACACATTACTTCGTTCCATGGCGCCACCAACCCTTGATATTGCGGTTGCTTATATAAAAAACATATTGTTTGATCAAAACCATTTCGACCTGGCTGAAGTCGGACGATTCAAGCTGAATATGAGACTGGGTATTAGCGAACGTTCAACAAAGACTTATCTGACAACCGATGATCTCTTTGAGGTATTTCGCGCACTGTTCCGTTTCGCTAACAAAGAATTTTCTGCTGACGATATTGATCATCTTGGAAACCGCCGGATACGCAGGGTTGGTGAACTCTTGGGTACTCAATTTCGGTTGGCGATATCACAACTGATTCAGAATATAAAAGAACGCGCGTCATTGATGGATGAATCAGGCCTCTCACCCCAAGATCTGATAAACCCGCGTCTTGTTTCCAATATTATAAACAAGTTCTTTACAACATCGCAACTGTCACAATTCATGGAACAGACAAACCCAATTTCAGAAATGACCCACAAACGTCGTATTTCATCATTGGGTGCAGGAGGCCTAAAACGCCAAACTGCAGGTTTTGAGGTCCGTGATGTCCATTATTCGCATTATTCAAGGATCTGCCCTATTGAAACACCTGAAGGACCGAACATCGGCTTGATATCAAGTCTCGCTAGTTTCGCTAAAATCGACAAGCACGGTTTTGTTTTAGCCCCCTACTGGGTGGTGAAGAACAACCGGGTCAGAGATGAAGTAGTCTATCTACGAGCCGATGAAGAAGATAAATATACTATTGCCCAGGCAAATACACCGATCGATAAAAACGGCAAGATTCTGACCGAACGCGTGCTCTGTCGGAGAAAAGACGATTTCCCAATGGTTCCCCGGGAAGAAGTTGCATTGATGGACGTCTCTCCGGAACAGGTATTTAGCCCCACCGCCACAATTATTCCTTTTCTCGAGCATAATGATGCAGATCGTGCCCTCATGGGTTCGAATATGCAGCGTCAGGCTGTACCTCTGCTCGAACCTGATTTACCTCTTGTCGGAACCGGGATGGAAGACCGCATCGCCACAAACTCGGGTACGCTCCTCTTGGCTGAGGAAGAAGGAAAAGTTTCTTATGTAGATGCCCGAAAAATAGTCGTAGAGACGAACCGAGGAGTGAAAAAACGCTACCAGCTGTCAAAGTTCATGAGGTCCAACCAAAATACTTGCATCCATCAGAAACCGCTCGTGAAAATGAACCAGAAGGTCGGAAAGGAAGATGTGCTGGCTGATGGTTATGCAACAAAAGAGGGTGTTCTCGCACTCGGGAAAAACGTGCTCATCGCCTTCATGCCATTCTTGGGTTTCAATTTCGAAGATGCCATAATCCTCTCTGAACGATTACTAAAAGAAGATACGTTTACTTCAATTCACATATTGGAATTCGACTGTGAGATCAGAGAAACAAAACTAGGGCCTGAAGAAGTAACAAGAGACATCCCCGGAATCAACGATTTTCTTCTCAAGGATCTAGACGAGTATGGTATAGTACGTATAGGTGCACATGTTGGTCCCGACGACATCTTGGTTGGCAAAATCACGCCCAAAGGCGAGACTGAACTAACTCCAGAAGAAAAACTGATGCGTGCTGTCTTCGCTGAAAAAGCAATAAACGTAAGGGATACTGCGTTACGAGTAGAACCGGGCGTAGAAGGGGTTGTAATCGACCGCAAAATCCTCACTCGACGAACAACCGACCCCTTAGCGAAACTCGTTGAAGAAGAACGTAAACTCGGAATTCAAGAAGAATTTTCAGTACTATATGAGGAGACCTTGACAGTTCGTAACAAACTGCTAAAACACGTGCTCTCTGGACATACCACAGCTTCTTCGATAAGGAATGAGAAAGGTAAAATATTACTGAAAAAAGGAAACATTTTTGAGGATGAATTCTTTGATGGATTGCAGGCTATGAAAATTACGGCGGATGAGAAGTACGTCAGAACTGTGAAGCTGAATGGCGAGGTCGAACAAATCGTCATTGAAGGCGAGGAAAAACTCCAACAGATCGTCGCGGATAAAAAAATTGAAGAAGATAAGTTGCTGAGAGGTGATGAATTACCACACGGTGTTCTTAAAATAGTAAAGATATTTATTGCTCAGAAAAGGAGAGTTTCAGTTGGTGACAAGATGGCTGGACGGCACGGTAATAAAGGTGTCGTAGCAAAAATAATGCCTGAAGAAAACATGCCGTTCTTACCTGATGGCACGCCAGTTGACATAATCCTAAACCCACTCGGTGTACCTTCACGAATGAATGTTGGCCAGGTCCTGGAAACGCATCTAGGCTGGGCAGCGGAAAAATTGAAGTTCCGTGCAGTTTCACCAGTTTTTGACGGCGCAACAATTGATGAAATCAAAGAAAAGCTGCTGGAAGCAAATCTGCCGGAAGACGGCCAGATTGAATTACACGATGGAAGAACAGGCTTGGCTTTTGATTCAAAGATTACCGTTGGATTTATGTATATGCTAAAATTAATACATATGGTCGACGAAAAAATACACGCTCGATCCACCGGCCCTTATTCACTCATCACCCAACAACCGCTTGGTGGTAAAGCTCAATTTGGCGGTCAGCGTCTAGGAGAAATGGAAGTTTGGGCATTAGAAGCCTATGGCGCAGCATACACACTTCAAGAGATGTTGACTGTCAAATCTGATGATGTTGAAGGCCGAGCAGCTATGTACGAAGCTCTGATCCGCGGGAAAAACCCACCAAAACCACGTGCCCCTGCATCGTTCAATGTTCTCCTTAAGGAACTTCAGGGACTCTGTTTCAGTGTAACTCTTGAAAAAAAGGAGGTTACTGATGAGAAGTAGAACCTTTGAAAGCACTGGTCTTTCGGAATATAGTGGCGTAAAAATTAGCCTTGCCTCACCGGAAACAATACAATCATGGTCTCGAGGCGAGGTAACCCGGGCGGATACGATAAACTATCGAACACAACGTCCTGAAAAAGATGGTTTATTCTGTGAACGGATTTTCGGACCAGTAAAAGACTTTGAGTGTTCCTGTGGTAAATATAAGAAAGCCAAATACCGCGGCACGATATGCGACCGATGCGGTGTCGAAGTTGCTGCAGCTTCAGTCAGAAGAAATCGAATGGCCCACATCAATTTAGCAGTACCAGTGGCTCATGTTTTCTACTATAAGATTCCACCGAGTAAGATCGGCTTACTCTTAGACCACTCGATAAACCAACTCGAGGCGATTCTAAACTATGAGGCATACATCGTGCTGGAATCAGGCGATTCACCATACCGGAAAGGTGAAGTCTTGGTTGAGGAAGAATATCGCGACGCCAAAGAGAAATATGAGGGGTTCAAAGCAGATATGGGTGGCCAACCCATATATGACTTGCTCAAACAAATCGACCTCGAAAATCTATCGTCGGATCTAAGAATCCGGTTGGAAAAGGAAACCCTGAAGGCACGACGTTTCCAGCTTCTCAAGAAATTAAAATTGGTTGAGGCATTCAGGCTGTCCGGGAACCGACCCGAGTGGATGGTTCTCACAAAACTACCAGTAATCCCACCGGACCTCCGACCCCTCGTTGCCCTTGAAGGTGGAAGATATGCAACCTCTGATTTGAATGATCTGTATAAGCGCGTGATCACTCGTAACAACCGTGTGAAATCAATAACCTCGGGCATAAAGACACCCGAAGTCATTGTGCGTAACGAGAAGAGGATGCTGCAAGACTCAGTTGACGCTCTCCTTGATAACTCAAGACGCGCCAGACCTATCAAAGGGAGAGGAAATAGACCACTCAAATCACTTGCTGATGCGCTCAAAGGAAAACAAGGCAGATTCAGAAGAAACCTTCTCGGCAAAAGGGTTGATTATTCAGGCCGTTCCGTAATCGTTGTGGATCCATCCCTGAAATTATACGAGTGCGGGATACCAAAGGAAATGGCTTTGGAATTGTTCAAACCAATGATCGTCCGGAAACTTGAAGAACGCGGTGTTGTTGATTCTGAAAGAAGTGCCAGACGTTTAGTGAGAGCAAAATCTACCGAGGTCTATGAAATACTCGACGAAATAATCAGGGACCGACCCGTCCTACTGAACCGTGCACCTACATTGCACCGAGTGTCCCTTCAGGCATTCTTACCAGTATTGAGGGAAGGAAGAGCCATTGCCATACACCCCATGGTCTGCCACCCATTCAACGCAGATTTTGATGGTGATACGATGAGCTTGCACATACCACTATCTCCTGAAGCAATACTGGAATCATATATGCTCTTGCTTTCCATTCACAATATACGTTCACCCGCAGATGGTCGAGCCCTCATGGCACCGACTAAGGACATTGTCGTTGGACTCTACTATCTGACAAAAGATAAAAAACACAAAGATCAAAAGATACGGTTATTCTCATCGGCGAATGAAATAGAAATAGCACTCACCAATCGTACTATTACCCTTCATGATTCAGTTAAGTATGAATCTAAAAACAAAATAATCGACACAACAGCAGGACGTGTTATCTTCAATAACCTACTCCCCGAAGAACTGCAGTTCCGGAATCAAACAATGAACAAAAGGATACTCGAAGACATTGTCGATGAGTGTCTTGAGAAATTCGGTACGGAAAAAGCTATTGAATTACTTGACAGTATGAAAAAGGCGGGGTTTGAGTACGCTACAAAATCCGGACTCACAATAGGTATTGATGATATGATCAGCCCACGAATTAAGGAAAAAATCTGGCAAAAAGGTACAAAAGAAGTCATGGAAATAAACCGCGCCCACAAAAATGGTCTCATCTCAGAAACTGAGCGGTATAACAAGATAATCGACACCTGGACGCGTGTTGCTATGGATATCGAAGAAAATCTCTTGGAAAACCTTGAAAAAAGTCGAGATGGATTCAACCCCTTGTTTATGATGGTGAATTCTGGATCACGTGGTTCGCGTAACCAAGCTTGCCAGATCTGTGGTTTGAGAGGTTTGATGTCAAAACCGCAACGTAAGGTCACATCCGTACAAATCATTGAGACCCCGATCAAGTCATCTTGTAAAGAAGGTCTCTCAGTCCTTGAATACTTCATCTCAACCCACGGTGCACGCAAAGGGTTGGCTGATACGGCCTTAAAGACCGCGGATGCTGGTTATTTAACGCGTCGACTTGTTGACGTTGCCCAGAACGTTATTATTACTATGAAAGACTGCGGTACGATCATGGGTCAAGAAATAAGTGCCCTTAAAGAAGGTGAAAAAATCGTTGAGCCGTTAAGTGAACGAATTGCCGGTCGCGTCGCCCTCGTCAATGTCATCGACCCGGTCACTGATGATGTGATCGTCAAAGGCGGTAATGAAATACAAAACGACCAGGCAATGAAAATCGAGAAAAGCGGTATCGAGAAAGTCAAGGTAAGATCAATCCTAACTTGTGAAGCAACAATTGGCTCGTGCGCAAAGTGTTACGGCAGAAATCTGGCAACCGGAAAAATGGTTGAAATAGGTGAAGCGGTCGGCGTCATCGCCGCACAGTCAATTGGTGAACCAGGTACCCAACTAACACTGAGAACCTTCCATGGTGGCGGTGTCGCATTGAGGATTGCTGAGACCACTTCAAGAAACTCCGATATCTCCGGAGTTGTCAATTTTGAGAATTTGACTGGTGTAGAAAAACCAGATGGCAACGTGGTGAGCCTGAACGATAAAGGTCGGCTGATCGTAAAACCAAAACACGGCAGAAAAATGACCTACAATATTCCAATCGGCGCAATAATCTATCCTGAAAAGGGCGCTAACGTAGAACAGGACGATATGCTTTTCGAATGGGATCCATATTCAATACCTATTGTTGCAGCAGCTGGTGGAAGCATCAAGTATGTCGACGTTATCCCGGGCGTCACGCTCCAGGAAAACTGGGTAGATGAAAGATCAGGTGGAAAACAACTGGTTATCGTCGAAGATCGAGTTCGCCACCACCACCCTAAAATCAACATCCTAAGCAGCAAGAAAAAGGTTCTCAAAACGTTCTCCATCCCGGCCGGAGCATATCTACTGGTTAAAGATGGTGATAAAATTACGCCTGGTACACTCATTGCAAGAATACCAAAGGAAATAGGTAAAAGCAAGGATATCACTGGTGGTCTACCACGGGTCGAAGAATTATTCGAGTCAAAAATAGTTAAGAACCCTGCGACGGTTACAGAAATCGACGGTATCTGTGATGTCGAAGAAGAAAAGGGAATGTGGAAAGTCACTGTTACCCCGGAAGTTGGCGACGCCAGAAATTACAAAATACCGACCACAAGATATTTGAAGGTGCACTCGGGTGAATTCGTACGTGCTGGTGATCCGCTTTGCGAAGGTGCCATAGATCCCCACGACATTCTCAGAATCAAAGGACCTATGGAAACACAGCGTTTCTTGGTCAACGAAATACTCGAAGTCTATAGAATTCAGGATGTTAAAATCGACGACAAACATATCGAGGTAATTGTCCGACAGATGCTGCAACGGGTGAAAATAGAGGAACCAGGTAATACACCTTTCGTAGGTGGCGAAATAATCGACAAGCGACGCGTCATCGAAATTAACCAACAGGCGCTTGTTGAAGGCAGAAAACCTGCTACTTATCGACCGATTCTCCTGGGGATAACAAGAGCAGCACTCTCGACTGAATCGTTCCTCTCAGCTTCAAGTTTCCAGGAAACCACCAAAGTACTCGCCGATGCTGCAGTTGAAGGCAAACTCGATCGGCTTGAAGGACTCAAGGAAAATGTCATACTGGGAAGAATAATCCCAGCGGGTACTGGCCTTGCGGAGTTCCAGAAAATTACCTTAGAACGACAAGAATCCGAGGAAGCACAAATAGAATAAAATAATCGTAAACAAGATCGCTCAAGAAAGGACCCCGAAAAAACAAATCTCAATTCACCCAGCCCATAGAAAGGGAACGGGGTTTGAGAACAACCTAAAAGAAATACATAACAAGACCGCCAAGGATCGGAACCGCAAAATTATCATCCAAGGGTAAGGGTAAAGACTCAAAGACCGAAGCAGCAAGGGCGCCGACTATTAATGCTTTCAGTGGTAAGGTCTGGGGTAAATAGTATATAACTGCAGCAGCTGCCAGCGATGATAGTAAGAACCCGAGACTGCCCATAAGGGTCTTCCCCTTGAATAATTTTGGGCTCTTTATGTTCTGCCCAAGGATTGCTGCAAAAGTATCTCCTACAATACTATAAGCACATGCAGCAACAACAATTGGTTTTCGAAACAGTAGTGAGGTTACGAGACAACCCAAAAGTAGATAGGTCGCACCGCTCAATCGGGTAAATTCATGTCGACGGAGAAATGATCCGAAAAATAGAATAAACCCTTCCTTTACCCCATCGACATGGAGCCGCAAGAAATCAACTGTAACCACCACGATACATATCGCCAAAAGTATTAACCGACCAGACCGTTGAGGTAACATGTAGTAAATCATGGGGATGAATATCGCCCATAGGTTCATGAGTTTTCGAAAAACTTCGGCTTTTATTAGAATATGAATCCGCCTGAGAATTTGTTAGAATCGTGGAGGTCTGAATGAGTTACGAATGCATAATCGAGGCTGAACCACTTGTATTTCAAGCCCATACCTAGTGTGTAATTACCCCTGTATACGCCGGCTCGACCAAAGACAAAATCCTTGTACGCATACTCCAAACCAAGATTCAGATCAAAGCCTTCAGTATCAATGGATTTAACGATATCGCAGCCAAGGGTAATTACTGAGTTAATTTTACTCAATATTATAACCGGTGCCACGCCAAATGATACTTTCGGAATGATCGTTTCCTTAGTCCCATTACTCCAAATGATCGGTGACAGCACAAAATCCCGTATCGCCAGCCCCGCGGTGAGATGTTCAAGGTTTAACGTCACACCAAGATCAATCCCACCACCATAACCGGTTATCACCGCGAGGTCACGGTAAAAGACCTTTATATTAGCACCATAGGACAGCATTTCATTGCCTCTCGCCGCATTGATGTAGAGCACTAGATCCTTAGTGCCGACAGTATCATATGGTATTGGCGGATTTGAGCTACTCGGTGGGGTTGTATCCTGCAACTCAGTGAGCTTGATATCCCCCACTGAAAGATATTGGAGACCGAAGCCAATAGACATATTACCCTTTGGTAAGATCACCGAACCGAATTCATTTTTTACCGCACCAGCAAAATTCTCAGCGTGCATAATCAATGCACTTCTGCTTACGTAAAAACAACCAGCTGGGTTAAAATAAATGACTGACGGATCAGCATATTGGGCAACGCCGATACCACCCATTGCACAAGCTCTTCCACCTACGCCTAACTCTTGGAATTCCCCAGCATATTTGGTTGCCCCAAGCAACAAGGGAAGAACAATGAGACTTATAATGCGATACACTTTACACCTACCTTCATTTCTTTAGTCAGTCTTTTTGCAAGACCATGGAGTGATCTTACGGTTATGTGAAATTCGTAGTCGCCTACGCCTACTAACTCGTTGTCATCATTAAGGCCATCCCAAACAATAAGGAACTCACCAGGCGGTCTCCTAAGACCACTGAGCAAATCCCGTACCTTTTCTCCTAACTGATTGTACACTGAAATGTAAATCTTTGAATCTTGAGTAGTGTATATAGCCAGGGTAGTCCCGGGTTGATTATGTGTAAATACCTCAGGGAAAGTCCCGACAACAAATCCATCAGCCGCAACCCATAAGTACTGACCACCTTCCTTTTCAGATAAGAATACCTGACCGTATTTGCGCCAGATTGATATGCCGCGTGGCGCAATAAATTCACCCTTGTCAGTACCCGTCCTGCCCACTGAGATTATATATCTGAGGTCATGATCGAACTTATGTATCTGATCGTTTTCCTCATCAGTTACATAGACGCTGCCAAAATAGTCAACTGCGATATACAGGAATTTCGAATCTGCCAAACCAATCTCAAAATTATGCACCGAGCCCATGAACGTACCGTGCATTGAGAACTTAGATATCCTTAAACCACCCTTGTCAGTAACCACAATGAAATTATCTTTGTGGTAGTTATGTGGCGCATGAGTATCAATTACCTCGATGCCCATTGGCTGATAGATTTCGCTTTCCGAACGACCTTCTCGGCCAAATGCCAGGATAAGAGAATCCTGCGGCGAGTAAATATATATCTTAGAATTGTCAAAATCTGTTACATAGATATTGTCCTCAGAATCCAAACAGACATCATAGGGTCTTCCTGGCAAAGGTATCTCTCCAACCTCCTTGATCTTTCCACCTTCATATTGCAGTCTAACAACACGTTTATTGCCAAAATCCGCCAATACTATCAGTCCATCTTCATTTACTGCAATACCCTTAGGATTTGAAAAAATCTTGTCGTTCCCATATGTCCTCACTGCTTGAAACCCTATGTTGTAAACAATCTGCCCTCGGCCCGAGTTGACAGCAAAAGCAGATAGTTCATCGTCATCCTTCTTGGTCTTTGGGTCATCCAACTCTTTCAGCTTGACCACGGCTATGCCTTGGGGATCAGCATAGTCATAACCAGGACCCAAAAAAAGTTGCAAATAGTACTTCGACGCCCGGTAAAAGCCGAAAGAATGCTTCTTAGGGGGCACGGCAAGCGTTTGCGGATCATAACTCAATAAAAGCAGAAACAGCAAAAACATTCAGGTTATTATAAGTAATTTGGATTCATTGTCAAGAGTACTTTATCACTTGACTTATGAAAAGAAATAGTTATAATACCAATCGAAATACACGTTGATGGAAAGGGCCTATATTTTGATGATTACTCAAATGAAAGGACAAAAAATGCATTTAATTGAGTTTCATAACAAAACAACATACCAAAAGGAGGAATAATGGAGATCCAAGGGTACAATATGCCAGAAGACCTTTACTATCACGTTGACGATTCATGGATTAAGATTGAATCAGACGGCACAGTCAGGGTAGGCATGGATGACTTCTATCAAAAACAAGCTGGCGACACGACATATGTAGATTTGCCTTTTGAAGGTGATTCTGTAAGTCAAGGTGAAACCTGCGGCAAGATTCAGTCTTCAAAATGGGTAGGTAAATTTGTTTCACCAATCTCCGGTGAAATAATTGAGGTAAACAGCGAACTTGAGAACGACTGCAGGCTTATCAATAAAGATCCGTATAACGCAGGATGGATAATAAAAATCAAACCCACAAATCTTGAAGAAGAACTGAAGACCCTTGTTCATGGACCAGATGCTCTTAAGAAGTTTATCGATGATCAAAATGCAAAGGCAAAAGGTGGAGAATAATAACAAAACACATGTTCCAAACTCCAAGTCCCAAATCCCAAGATATAAATATGCCAGAAATGGGTAGTATCAAATGATTATTGGAATCTTGGTTCTTGGAATTTGGACCTTGCGTGCAGGAGGATAACATGGACTTACAGGTTCCATATGGCAAGGATGAAAAACTCAATGTAAGCCTGCCTGACACTAATGTATTGAATGTTGTGTACCCGAATAAGGTCGCCGAGCAAAATGAGACGGAGATCCTGCTCAAAGCTGTCGAACACCCAATCAAATCAAAGTCTTTTGCTGATTTTCTTAGCGACGCCAAAGATGTCCTTTTTATTGTAAACGATGGTACACGTCCAACCCCAACTGCCAAAGTCCTGGACCTAATCTATGAGCAAATAAAAAACAAAAATATCAAGTTTCTTATCGCAACAGGTGCTCATCGTGCTCCTACGCAGGAGGAATTCGATTTCATCTTTGGCAAGTATTACGAGACCTTTAATGATCAGATACACATTCACGACAGCAAAAAAGAAGAGGATATGGTTCACATTGGGACATCAAAAAACGGAACCGAGATGTACGTTAACCGATTGGGCATGGAAGCTCACAAGATCGTCATTATCGGATCCGTGGAGCCGCACTACTTTGGCGGTTATACAGGCGGCAGGAAATCCTTTCTACCAGGCATTGCTTCACGTAAGACCATTGCGCAAAATCACAAACATGCCTTAAAACTTGAGGCACACGCATTAGTTCTTGATGGCAACCCGGTCCACGAAGATATGATAGATGCTTTAAAGATCATTGCGGACAAGGAAATTTTCTCGATCCAAACAGTACTCGATGGAGAAAGGAGGCTATACGGCGTAACCTGCGGTCATATTCACGAATCATTTTATGCGGCGATCGACAAAGCAAAAGAAGTGTTCTGTGTGAAAATCCCAGAAAAAGCAGATATCGTCGTCAGCGTTGCTCCTTATCCCATGGATGTTGACCTGTATCAATCACAGAAAGCTCTTGATAACGGCAAGCTGGCTCTAAAGCCGGATGGTATCTTAATCATGGTATCGAAGTGCCGGACCGGAATCGGTGAACCAACATTTTTCGAACTGTTGTCATCATGTAATTCACCGCAAGAGACCTTAGAAAAAATCGATAAAGGTTACAAACTTGGTTATCACAAGGCAGCAAAAATGGCTGAAATTGGCACCTGGGCTGAAACCTGGGGTGTTACTGATTTGGATGATAAAGATATGAATGCCATTTTTATTAAACCTTTTCATAATTTACAAGAGGCATTAAACAAAGCATTAGAACAAAAAGGTAGAGATTCAAAGGTAATTTTTTTAATGGACGGGAGCATTACTGTTCCGCTGGTTGAAAGGAGATAGAATGAAAATAGATTTGGAAAAATTAAAAGGCATTGTTGGTCAAGACAATATCAAAAACGATATTGCTGACCTACACGTATACGGCTCTGACTCATCCGTACATGGAGCCCTTGCCTCAGTTGTAGTTAGGCCTACGACAATAGAACAGGTACAGGCAATTGTACGTTATGCAAATGCCGAGCTTATACCGGTCATAGCACGTGGTTCAGGATCAGGAATGTCAGGTCAGACTGTTCCAATAGACGGCGGCATTGTATTAGACTTTAAGAAAATGAACCGTATCATTGAAATACGACCCGCAGATATGTTCTGTAAAGTTGAACCAGGATTAGTTGATGATGACCTTAACAGAGCGCTCAAACCATATGGTCTGTTTTATCCTCCAGCACCGGCATCAAGCAGGGTCGCAACAATTGGCGGAGAGATCGCCAATAATGCTTCGGGCATACGATCTGTAAAATACGGCGCAACACGAGATTCAGTTCTTGGTATGAAGGTTGTGCTTGCAAATGGAGATCTCGTTAATCTTGGTTCAAATACGAGGGTCGAAGCGGCTGGTTATCAGCTCGACAGACTCATGGTCGGTTCTGAAGGTACGCTCGGGATAATTGTGGAAGCAACAATGTTACTCAAGCCACTGCCAAAATTTCGCTGTTTTGCCAGGGCAAGTTTTAACACACTCAAGGATGCCGGCGAATCGATATCTGAAATAATTGCAAGTGGTGCCTTACCATCTATGCTTGAGTTAATGGATAATATCGCTATTACTGCGATAAACACAACTCTTAACATAGGTCTGCCTGATGTCGAGGCAATTGTCATGTTTGAAGCCGATGGAAAAGTAAAAGAGGCAGTAGATGCTGAAATGAAGTTTATGAAGGAAATTTGTGAAAAACATAATGGTTCTGATATTGAGATGAGTTATGATCTGAAGGAAAGGACGAAATTATACGCTGGAAGGAAACAATTGTTTGCTGCTTTATCAAGATATAAAGAGGGATTATCATGTACTTCACTGGCTGATGATATGGCTGTGCCCTATTCAAAAATGGCAGAGTGTGCGAGTAAAATCCATGAGATTGCCAAACGGAATAATGTTGTCATGACTGCTTATGGACATTGTGGTTCAGGATGTATGCATACAAAGATATTGATGGACCCCACAAAAAAAGAACAGTGGGAAGGTGCAAAACGGGCAGTAGAAGAGGTCTATGAATATGTCCGCTCAGTTGGTGGAACAACCTCTGCTGAACACGGTATTGGTCTTTCTAAAGCACCGGCATGGAAAAAAGAAAAAGCAGATTCACTCAAAATACTAAAGGCGATAAAGAAAGCACTTGATCCAAATAATATCTTGAATCCCCATAAAATGCAGGATGCACCTGATGATTGGGTTACTGCAACCAAACTAAGATATCCAGTAGAATAGGAGAGAACATGGAAACCAAGAATTTAAAAGATTGGAAAAACGAATTAAATATCTGTATTAGGTGCGCCTACTGTTTCGAAGGATGCCCTGTCTTCAAAATTACTGGTTGGGAAACAGATTCGGCACGAGGAAAAATCATTCTTGCCTATGGCATGCTTATAGGTGATATTGAACCATCACAGTATATTGCTGATAAAATGTTCCAGTGTACTTATTGCCGGGATTGTTCTGAGCGATGTTCGGCCAATGTTTCTGTAGTAGATGTTCTTGCAGCAGCACGGGCAGATCTTGTCGAAGCAGGTTTTGCATCTGATACCCATAAAGGCATGGTAAAGAATGTTAAGGAAACCGGTAATATTTTTGGTGACAAAGAAATAAAAGCACCTGTACAACAGGGTGAAATACCTGTATACATAGGGTGTCAATATCTTGCCAGACCTAATCAAACGAAAATGTATTTAAAGATTCTTGAAAAACTTGGGGTAAAACCGCTGATCAAAGACGAAGCTTGTTGCGGTTATCCCCTGTATGCGCTCGGGTTCAGGAATGAGTTTGAAGAACATAAGAAAAAGTTTTTAGAAACATTTCCCGAAGAAGAAATTATTGCCCTCTGTCCAACGTGCGCAGCTTTTTTACATGAAGGATATGGTAAAAAGGTAAAGCATATAACCCAGACTATACTTGAGCATATCCCCGAGAAGAATCTTGGTCTAAAGGCGACCTACCATGATCCCTGTGATCTTTCACGTGTCATGAATATAACTGAAGAACCGCGCGAAATCCTGAAAAAACTCGGTATTGAAATCGTTGAGATGCCCAGAAACAGAAAAACATCCCATTGTTGTGGCGGCGGTGGTGGCATACTAATGTCAGATGTGAATCTCTCGGATGATATCGCTATTCTTCGTATTAAACAGGCAATCGAAACCGGTGCACCGCTTCTTATTACGCCCTGTCCAACGTGTGAACAGGTTCTAAAAAAAGCTGCGGCTACAGTGAAAGAAAAAGGTGAAGGCGACATCACTGTTAAAAACTTGAGCGATGTCGTCTGGAAAGCTCTTAGATCGTAAATACCGATTAGAAAACTGATTATTCGGTTCATTTCTCTATTCGTAACAGTTTAGCTATCCTAAAATTGTAGTAGCCTGATTTATCAGGCATTGCAATAACGCAGTTATTGCACTAAAAGAAACCCAATTCACCCCGTTAGATAACTGTCTTCGTCGAAACTCCGCACTATTAAAACCACCAT
>JAUWCU010000107.1 GCA_030609135.1 Candidatus Stahliibacteriota bacterium
TTGAGACACCGCAGATCGAGATAGCGGGTTTAGGACGACCTCGTGATATCCCTTGCTGAACTTCAGAATATTTTTGAAATGCGGTGGGATCTTTATACAACTTGCAATTATCAGAATCGACTTGGATTCCAATTTTCTCGATAGAAAAGATGTGAGTTCTATGGTCAACTCATCAGCGCGATCCACATCTTCTAAAATTAATAGACATGGACCATATATTTCAAGAAAAATCCCAATGGCATCGCCAATGCTATTCATTAAATTGAATTTTGGCGGTAAGGGAGGTTTGAACACTTTCTTCTTACCTATATCAAAGAGAATCTTACGATACGGTTCATAGGAGATAGCATCATTTTGACAATTGGCAATCAGTACTCTGAAACCATTCGTTTCTGCCCATATTTTGATCTCCTCAAGCAATCTTGATTTCCCGATCCCCTTTTCTCCTGTTACAAAAATAAGGTTAGCCTTACCTTGTCTGACTTTCTCAGATATTCTTTTTATCCTTTTAATCTCCTTTTGCCTGCCAACTATCCTTGGAGCATACAGGTATGCTTGTTTTGTGGTTCTCGTCTCAACTGAATATCTCTTGCTGATTGCCTTGATAACTTCTCTGCTTGAACTGAATCTCTTTTCCGCATCGGATGCCATGAGTTTTGCAATAATAGCAGAGAGTTTCAGAGGCAGGTTTTTCAAAGGAATTGGTTGTAAAGACCCTTGCGCAATAATATCCGCTACATTCCTACATTTGAAGGGCAGCCGACCACTAACAACTTCATAGAGAATGACTCCTAAAGAGTACAGGTCTGACCTCAAATCCCGTTGACCTTTCAGTATGACCTCTGGTGCAATATAGGGCAGAGTTCCACCCGTTTTTGCTTTATCTGACGATAGGAAACTCGTCAGTCCAAAATCAATAAGTTTGATCTTGTTCCTCGTATAGATTATGTTCTGTGGTTTCAAATCTCCGTGAATCACGCCTTTTGAATGGAGATAATTCAGAGCACGAAGAATGTGAATCACCGCTGGCACAAAAGACTCATAGCGTGTGTTAACGTTAACAAATGCCTTCAAAATATTCTTGCCCGCTAAATACTCCATGACAAAATAGGGATTGTGATCATGAATGCCGAAGTCATAAACCCGACAGAGATTAGGATGTCGAAGATGGGCAAGGCAACTAAATTCCTTCTTCAGAACTGTATGTTTCGCCGACAACTTCTCGGTCATCATCTTAAGGGCAAAGATCCTGTTTGTATGTATATCCCTGACCTTATATACTACACCCATTCCACCTTGGCCGAGTTTTGCAAGAATCTTGTATTGCCCATCAATCACATCCACAACAGATTATATTCAAGCAAAGGATTGAGTCAATGAGTCGCAAAGGACCCTGGACTGCATTGATAGATAAATCTATCTCTGCATACTGTCGGATCGAGCATTATCCTCAAAAACCGAAAATCTTGTGGGGTTTTGTAACGGGGTGAATTTTGCAAAGGGCTGAAGGCAAAAATATTCAGTACTTTGCTTTAATTCCTGACATTTACGACCAGTATCGAGCTATATACTGCTGCACCATAAATGCCATTTGCTCCATCGAGGTTGCCGCCGCTTAAGAAGAGATCAAGCGCGCCTTTCTTCCACGCACCGTTGAAAGCCATCAAACTAATCGAATATTCACCAGGACAAAAGAATCCGAGTGAATCCTCAAATGCAGCTCGGGGAACTATGCTGAACGTATCTTCGAGACAGTCACACCAACCCTGTGCTTGATTTAACGTATCCACTGGTTGTACACCGACAATATAGTGTTCAGCACTGTCGCTTTTAGACCAAACCACACGGGTACTATCATTTGAGACGGTATCTCCATGTGCAGGTGTAATTATTGAAAAACTGTCTGGCAGCACGCAACTACCAGTAATGATTTCGTTGTCTGACTCAATAAATAGATCATATTTCTTCATATATTCGAGGTCAAGAGCCGCCTCAAAATACACTCCTTTGGTCTTCTCAGACAGAACTGTTTCATTGATCTTGACAAGCGCGCCGGAAATAGGCTCAACGGTTACCGGAAAGGGATCATCAGCAAATAGTGTATCATTAGGATCAGGTTCTTCAAGAAAAAGATTGGTGATTATGGTTCGACCAATATAGAGCGTCGCCGTATTACTTTCTGGGTCGAGCGTTTTTGCCACCTGAGCCGTTATCACGAGATATTCATACTCTTTCTCACAACTAACAACACTCAGCATGATCATTAGAATAACACTGAATTCAATGGAGTTTTGCCTTCTCATTTTTCAATCTCCTTATCTGTTGCTATCAATCCTCGAAATTTTCCTTGATACCGTCGAATACTCCAAACAAATTTCGGGCAGTATTAGCAAATCATCTCGTTACGACTACTTTTCTGTATATTCGGCGATCATTCACAGATATCTGGGTAAAATATACTCCTGCAGGCAAGGTTCGTATATCACATTCTTTTTGAAAATGCCCAGGATTTGCAATCTCTTGTGTAATGCCGGAAACATATCTACCTTCTATATCATAGATTTTCATAGCAAGGACTGTTTTTTCTTTAATATTCAGACTCAGATGTAGTCGATTCGAAACTGGGTTCGGATATATGGAAATATCTGCCGGTAGACAGTCCTTGACCTTTTTCTCAAATGTAGGTACCAACCCTCCAAGCCACAGAATCAAATCATTGAAAACATTGAAACCCATGCTTGTGTAGTAGAATGGATGATAGGTAAGAATAGCTGCCCTTGTGGTATCCGACTGTCTTTCTACGATTTCTTTGTAAAGTGCGGTTTTGTAATCAGTATTTATAAGATTATATCCAATAGAATTCCATGCAGTTATTCCACCATTAATGCAGCAAGTATTTGAAGATTGCATGGTCAAGGTATCGCCGACTGTATAGTCTGTAAGAAATCCTTCTGCTGCTTCTACACACAATCTATTTGCTGAGGGATTTGAATTATAATGATACCATGTTCCGCCGCACGCTTTGCCAGCAGTGCAGAGGAGAGCTACGTTCACACCCGAGTTTATCAGGGAATCAGGTTTACCCTGACCCATGTAATTGTTCACCGCGATGACAAATTTTGCTTGTGAATAATCCGATACAGTGGTGCGCGATGCACTGATATAGGTAATACTTATATTGCCCATAGCAATGAGTGAATCTCGTACTGTACTTTCGATATAAAGAAGTTCAGGAGTGATGTCGTCAGGAGAGTATATAATGAAGCCAACATTGTTTGAGGGAATTATTATTCCTGTGACAATCGTTTCATTCGATACATACCGCATCATTCTCTTAAAAATGTTGCAGCCATGGGGTGCATAATTGTATGGATTGTACCCGAGGATAGCACCCTTACCACTTTCTTCTCTGTAGAGTGCAGTAATAATACCTGGGGAATTTTCCCTGTGCCCCAGTGATATCCAACCTGCTGGTGGATCGACCGTGCAATAGCCTTTATCGTGTCCGGAGTAGGCACAATGATAACTGTCGGTTCCGAGGCCATAGCCATGTAGAAATGCATTATTGCTTGCAACCGTAAGGCGGTCAAGATCAGTGTGATAATACCATGTACCGCCGCACGCTATGCCAGCACTGTAGAGCATTGCTACTCCTCTGCCATTAGTGATGAGTGCGTTGATTACAGAAGAATCCAGGTGTCCATTATCTGTAGCAACAGTCGCAGTATAAGCTGCTAAGTTTTCATACGTTGCATTTGCAGTATCTATGAGCGTAACAGAATACTGCCATGCTAATAGTGAATCCCGGACGGTTTCTTCTCTACCGTTAAGATGTGCTGGATCAAAGACAACCTGGGCTATATCAGCAGCCAGGACAGATACAGGCGAGATGATGGCGGTGCTCATAAAAGCAAAACACACAAAGTATACCCATTGTTGTTTAGGCATCATTTGTCTCCTTTCTAAATGGTCTAAGCCATTTTTGTTGTGTGCCAAACTCACACTTATTTCTTTCTTAGGTATTATAACATGAATTGTGTATTGTTCCAAAGTATGGATTGGTGCACTAATCCTCTATTTTTAAGGAGATTTCCGGGTGATTTTTGATTCTCTTGACATGGAACAATATTTGGTGCATATTGTTTTCGCATATGTGCAACAAAGGAACCGAATTACGCCTGGATACAGTGAGGCATTATCTAAACAGCTCGGATTCATTGAGAAAAACCGCTTTGAAATTTCATGTTGCGTATCGAACTGTTTTCAAATGGGTTAGATTACACAAAGAAAAGGGTGAAGTGGGGCTTTACGATATATATAAGAGACCATGGAATCGTACCTCTAACGAACTCGAGGAAAGGGTTATTCTACTAAAGGAAAAACATCCTTATCTAACTATACGCAGAGCCAGGGAAATACTGGCAAAAGAAGAAGGTCTTCTGATTTCGATTACAGGAATCTGGGGAATCTGGAAGAGATATGGATATGCTGGTTTTAAGAAAAGAGATACAACTAATGTCATTACGAATTTGTTGCCATGGACAAAGGAAGCAGCAAAAAAGTATGATATGGCAAAAAACATGTTTGCGAAAGGAAATTTGCAGGGAAGCTCAAAGGTATTAAACTCTATGCCAGTTCTACCATCAAATGACCTCGTATTTCAAATCCCAGATTCATTTCTAAACCTAAGAAGAAAAATTGAGAAAACCACTCTTTTATTTGGTAAAATCCCGGTGAATATCTACCTAAAAAAAATAAGAGATTTACACAATGAATGTGAAAAAACAAATCTACGCTTTTTAAAAATTAGGGTGGAGATCCTTGAGGTTATGACATTAGGATGTACCTTGGACACACAGACAGTTTTGAAACGGATTGAAGAATTAAAAGACACCCTTAACCAAACAGGAAATCTTGGTTCGTATCTTCTCTTTGCACCGCATGTTCTGTTGCTTATTTCAGAGGCAATTGCTTATACAGTTCTTTTAGAAATGGAAAAGGCTTGTGATATCGCCGGAACCTGTCGCAGGTTATTAAGAAGGAAAAAAAGTGTATCGCCTTATTTGATGGTTGCGATGGGGACATTATGTACATATCTACAGGATTTCAAAGAAGCAGAATACTGGTATTCGCAATCTATGAATGACGCGGATGAAGAATTAAAAAAAGCAATAAAAGAATCCCTTGCTGAAATACTCAGTTCAAAAGGAGAGTATGTAAAGGCAATTCGGATCTTAAGAAGTATAAAATCAGGGCATTGGGGTTATCATGCCAGGATTCTCAGGTTTCAGTCTATGCAGTGCCTCGTGAGCGGAGAACCCCGCAAGGCGATAGTGCTTGCCACCGACTCTCTTCCTCTATTAAAGAAAGAAGCAATTCATACTGAAACCTTGATCACGTTTTTCATAATCGCAACTGCGTATTATTGTTTAGGAGAGAAAATGAGAGCAGAACATATTCTTAAAAGGCAACTTGAGTTTCTTACAAAGAGCGAAATTGAATTCAAAGAAGGAGCAACCATCTATAGAATTATCCTTTCTCAAATTCGAAAAACCAATGTTAATGTTCCCGCTGACAAAGGGAGCTTGCCAACTACGAAGTTACTGTTTCTTCTAATGAGCGGAAATTACCAGAAAGCACTTGAGTACGTACAAGAAAAGGGTATTCTATCTAATTTCCAGAGATATGTTGTCTACTTCCCTGAGCTAGTAACTAATGTGATTCAAAGTGGAAAATCTACTGGTCTTCCAAAGACAATGCTTAGATTGCCGGTCTTTAATAATAAACCACCTGTTTATAATATAAGATTCTTAGGAGAATTGGTTGTTTACCCAGTTAGAGAATGTTCGCTTTTGGGAGATCGAAAGAAAATGAAACAGGTCTCTAACAGGGTAAATGAAGATCAGGACTACATAAAAACTAAGCTCACACCTAAGGATTCTGCTTTTTTGATACACTTTGCGTTAAAGGCAGGGGAACCAGGAAAAGATATTTTTCTTGATGACCTTTATGATAATTTTTGGAAAAGCGGTCCACATTCATCGAGGAATCTATCCCATCTGCTTGTCCGGATTAAAAAAGCCATCAATGTACCTCCTCACTTGCTGGAAGTTTCGTCTAGAAGGCATAATCCTGTTTTAACAAACAAAGGTATTTATTTCATTACTGATTATCACAAGTATCAGGCATCATTTGCTCAAGCAAAGGCATTAGAGCGGGCAGGCGAGTGGGAATTCGCGAGAAAAGAATATTTAAGAGCATTTAAACTATTTCGAGGCGAACCATTCAAGAAAATGTATGATAACTGGTCCGAACAAATGCGTGGGGTGATTTTAAATAGACTGGAAACAGAAGCAATAAGATTTGCCAAGAGTTGCATAGAGCATGATAATAAAATCCGCCAAAAAAAGAGGCGGACGCCATCCGCCAAGTGTCATGGCGGAAACATGGCGGATGCGAGAAAAGTGCTGGAAAAGATCTCTACAATACTTCCTTATTCTGAAGAAATAAGAAAGATGGTTAAATGATGGCTCTAAAGGAGCGGTTATGGTTCATTATCATGAACGGTTATGGCACTCTGTGCGGTTGTTTACCATTTAAATCGTTTTTGTCGTTGTTTTCTTACGAATACGAAAAACGAAGTACGAGTACGGCTTTTCTATTTCAATAAGTGGAGTGTAATGAAAATCCCGTTCTGTCGGGGCTATTGCATAGTTGAGCGTCAGCAAGCTGACGCACTCCAGGGGTAGATGTTTCGCTACGCCATCATTTTAATCATGTTTGATAAACCTATCCTGCCTGTCCCGAGTATATCGAGGGGAACGCAGTTGAAGGATCGAATTGTGTACCTGAGCATCTTTTATATTATGGAATTCTATTTCAGTAACACCAGCTTTCTCGTTTGTGAGAAATTATCCGTTTCTAATTGACAGAAATAAACACCATTGGGAACAATAGAACCATCATCATTTCGGCTGTGCCATTCAATAATCTTTGAACCAGGCTCTTCAACCCTATCAACCAGTGTTTTTACTAAATGCCCTGCTACATCATAGATCTTCAATTTTAGCTTCATTTTTTTGGATATAGAATAAGAAATTTTGACCTTATTACTGAACGGATTAGGAAAACCTGGTGAAAGAGTTAGGGGTTTTGATAATCTATTTGTCTGGGTCTCATCAACACCTGAGCCGACAAGCCCTAATCTCTGGGCATAGATGTCGCCTTGGTGAGGAGGTCCGCCGTAACTTCTTCTGCCGTCATACCAAGTAATAATTGCTCCACCAGAACCATCTGTACAAATTTTAGACTGCCACTGGTGCGCTAATGCATTACATATCACTATACCATTAGTCCACTCACAAACGCCAGACCCACTCACCCTATTGGCATAAATGTCGTAGCTACCACTTTTAACATCATGCCAGGTAATGATGGCACCACCATTATCATCAGCCACAAGATGGGAACCATACGAAATGTATTGTGCTTGACATATTACAACGCCACTCGCAGGCCATACTGAGACACCAGATGAATCTATCCTGCCGGCATAAATGTCCGGGGGACCCGATCTACAATCATTCCAGGCAATGATTGCGCCGCCAGAACCATCAGAACAAATATGAGGCTCAAAACGTAGACTATCCATCTGACATATTTTAACACCGTTTGGAGTCCACTGGGAAACGCCCAATGAATCCACCTTCTGGGCATAAATGCCATAAATCATTGGAGTGCTGATATCCCTCTGGTCATACCAGGTAATGATAGCACCACCCGAAGAATTATCAAGTAAGATCGCGGGCTCAGTCTGCTGATAAGTGGTATCACATACTATAACGCCATTTTGCTGCCACTGGTTATTGCCCAATGAATTCACCCGCTGGGCATAAATGTTTGACAGATACCCATTACCACCGTTACCCTGATCTCTAGCATCAGCCCAGGTAATGATAGCACCACTCGAACTATCAGCTACAAGGCAAGGCAGATGCTGGCTCCCAACTGTATCGCATATCGGAACGCCATCTGGAGTCCATAAACAACTACCAGATGAATCCACCCTCTGAGCATAAATTTCCCCTCCCCAACGGAACGTCCCCCACATCCAGCTGCCTGTTCGTAAATCCCGCCAAGCAATGATAGCACCACCAGCACCATCAGATGCAATTTGGGGATCCTTTTGGGCACTATCCTGGCCACATACCATAACACCGTTTGGAGTCCAGAGACAACTACCAGATGAATCAACCATCTGAGCATATATGTCACCCGGACCAGAATTTCTCTTATCGACCCAGGTTATAATAGCACCACCCGACCCATCAGAACAAATCCCGGGAGGGCTGGCTATTAAGCTATAGTATGGAACATCTTCATAGGTCTGATCACATATTAGCACCCCATTTGAATCCCACAGGCAATTACCAGATGAATCTACTCGCTGGGCATAGATGTCCCAATAGGGAGTGACAGTACTTCTGCTCCACCAGGTAGTAATAGCGCCACCAG